>JBEKYF010000014.1:0-53155 GCA_049511255.1 Terriglobales bacterium
GGTTCCGACGAATAGGTAGCCACTTTTGCCGGCGCTGCTCCCTGTGGTGGCCAGGGTGTTGTCAATCAAGCACGCAGTGCCGGATGACGGCGTGCACGGGCCGGAGCCACCCAGGTTCGCCATAGTTGCCGCATACCCGACGGATGGGTAAGCGGTCACGTAGCTGGTTTCGGCCGTGTTAAGTGTGCGAACGATGCTGGCCGCTGACGACTCGTTGGCTGCAATGCGCGCGCGCAGCAGGTTCGGAATGGCGATGGCAGCGATGATCAAGATGATCGCCACCACAATCAGCAATTCGATCAGTGAGAAGCCCTTTTGTTTCCGCATTGAACTCGTCCTCGTCTCCCTTTGGCTGTCTTGGTTGGATACCCAACGCACTTGTGACTATCGCATTTTGAGGGCCGAAGACCCAAGTGACGGAAGTCATACGTCCTTCTGGACCAAACTCAGCATTTTCAGCGGCGTTCTGCGGGATAGTCACCGCCCCAGCCACCCTCGATTCTCTCAATATGACACTTTCCGAGACCCAGATTGACAAATTTTGCTAATCGGTCCTCGTCTCCATCTTCACCTTCAAACCCGCGTCAGACGCCGCAACTCCCACTCTTGGAACGCTGGCCCCTGCTTTGCTTGCGGTCGGAAGAAATTTCCACCGCCGAGACGCCGAGCACGAGAAGAATCAAAGGAAAAAAACGCTTCAGGAGACAGTCTTAGGTGTTATTGGAACAGAACCGGAAGAGAACGCGTTGGGCGTGTATCCGATTGAATCGGTATGTGCGTTTCTGGTACGCTCGCGAAGGTCAATCACCATCTAACTGGGAGCCTACATGCAGCTTGATGCTGACGAACAACAATCTGACAAAGTACTGCCTCGCTGGCCACGGATTTTTCTTACCTTCGCTTTGCTGTTTGTTTCCAGCTTTGGGCTGTTTGTAGCGGGAAACAATCGCCTCGATCATCCCATATTTGATGAACTGGTATACATTGAGGGAGCCAAATCAATCCTCTCACACAGGGGGATTTTGAACCCAGAACACCCTCCACTCGGCAAGTTTCTGATCGCCGGAGGAATGGCGCTGGCTGGCGATAATCCACTCGGCTGGCGGTTAGCAGGAATGCTATGTGGTGCCCTGAGTGTAGCGGTGGTGTTTCTCTGGACCTGCCTGCTATTGAAGGACCACGCACTGGCTCTTACTGCGGCGCTCTTAACACTCTTCAATAATTTGATTTTTGTGATGTCTCGCAATGCCTCACTGGACGTCCCGATGTTCACGTTTGCCTTGTTGGGCTTGACGGGCTTCACGGCGGCTCTCCAGTGTGACGTGGGTCTTAGCGTGCGGCGCGTGTTGCTGGTACTTTCTGGGACGGCGTTTGGCCTTGCGGCCGCGTGCAAGTGGACGGCGGTGGTCCCGCTGTGCGCAACGTGGTTAGTTGCGCTCGTACTGCTGGCGTGGCATACATTTCAGCGCCGTAGTATGACGGCAGAGCTCCGCATTCCCGCTAAGAACCTCCTTACCAGCGGCCCGGTTTTTTTGGTTTTCTCTCTCATTGCAGCGCCGCTGATTGTCTACACGCTTGCGTTCATACCCGTTCTGAGGTCCACACACACGCCGTTCTCATTGGCCGAAGTTGTTCGTATCCAACTCGCAATGGGGACCATGAGCAAGCAAGTTCTCGGGAACCGTGCACTCTACTCTGCTTGGTATCGCTGGCCCTTCCAGACCACGCCCATGCGGGGCTATTCCTACCTACTAGGGAATCCCGCGGTCATGTGGATGGGATTGCTGGCGATTGCCGTCTGCATAGCACGGCTATGGAAGCGAATCACCCTGCCGGAAGGATTGGTTGTGCTGCTTTATTCCACAAGCTTGCTGCAATGGGCAGTAATCCCTCGCAAGATCACTTTTTATTACTACTACTTCCCGGCTGCAATGTTTCTGAGCGTCGCGATCGCCATTGCACTCAGCCGTGGACAACACGTAAGTTTTCGCGGAGTGCGAGTCTCCGTCATCCTGGTGTTGGCAGCCCTGATTGTTTTCGTATACTGCTACCAGCAAATGGCACACCTTTCGCCCCCATGGGACTGCATGCTTGGCTGCTGGAGCTAGTCCCCCGGCATCCTCGGTGATCGCTTCAAAAGCGGCCAACGGGCATGCGGTCGGGCGCCAGGGCAAGGACGGGCACTCTGCGCTAGAATGAGGCTCGCCGGAGCGCCCATGCCGAACCTTCGATTAGATGCCGATCGCGACATCGCTCGCGCTTCCACTCTGCCCGCATCCCTCTATTTCAGCCCAGCAACCTTTGAGGACGAAAAGGCCAGGCTCTTCGCAGCCACCTGGCAGGTCGTCGGTCATGTTCACCAGGCCGCGAGCCCCGGCGACTACTTTACCTTCGACCTGATCGGAGAGCCGCTCCTCATCGCCCGCGGCGACGACGGCATTCTCCGATGCTTTCATAACGTCTGCCGCCATCGCGCCGGCAACCCCGCGTCCGGCTGCGGCAACCGCAAGCTCTTCCGCTGCGCCTACCACGGCTGGACCTACCGCCTCGACGGCGCTCTGCTCGTCACCCCCGAATTCGATGGCGTCGAAGATTTCGATCCCCAAGACTTTGGCCTCGCCCCGGTTCGTCTCGAGGAATGGTTCAATCTCATCTTCGTCAATCTCGATTCCGAGGCCCGCCCGCTGCGCGAGTGTCTGGGCGAATTGCCCGCCCAGGCGGCGAAGTTCGATTTCAGCGGCATGAAGTTTTCCGAGCGCCGCACCTATGACATGAACTGCAACTGGAAGACCTATATCGACAACTATCTCGAGGGATACCACGTGCCGAGCGTCCACCCTGCACTCAACCGCGAAATCAATTACAGTGCCTACACCGTCGAGCCTTATCCCCGTTACGTCCGCCAGTGGACCCCGATCCGTGGCGCCCAGCCTGGAGACGCCGCCCCAAGCCGGTACCCGCAAACCCGCGACGGCCTCACCGCCGATTATTTCTGGTTCTTTCCCAACTGGATGCTCAACTGCTATCCCGATAACGTCTCGCTCAATATCATCCTGCCGCTCGGGCCCGAGCGCACGCGGGCAATTTTTGAATGGTATTTGCACGAGAGAGATCTGGGGAGCGAAGCGGCCCGCAAAGCTTTAGCTTTCAGCGACGAGATTCAGATGGAAGACATCTCGATTTGCGAGATCGTTCAGAAAAATCTCCATTCCCGCAGCTACCACAGCGGCCGCTACAGCGTGAAACAGGAAAAAGGCGTCCACGCCTTTCACCAGATGTACCGGGAGTTGATGCCCGGGTAGGCGGTAGAACTTAGGGCATAACCGCTTACGGATGCTCTCCCTGTTCCGGAACCAGCCCCGGAGGCGGCGCCGGAATCGCAATATCCAATTTGTTCACCGTCCCGAGCGATGACAATGGCTTGTCGAATTCGTTCACGTTACCCACCACCAGCACCGCCATTTGCTCGCGGTGGATGTACTTCGCCGCGACCCGCGCCACGTCTTCTTTCGTAACTCCTTCGATCCCTGCCTGAAACTTCTCCAGAAAATCCAGCGGATAGCCGTAAAACTCGTAAGCCATTTTTTCCTGCAAAACCTTCCCCGGCGAATCGAAACGAAAGACAAAGGAATTCAGAATCGCGTCCTTGGCGCGCTTGATTTCCTCATCGTTGATGGGACGCGTGGCCAGATCGGCGATCTCCTCATCAATCGCCTGAATGGATTCGATCGTGGTCTTGCTCTTGGTGCTCACCATCAGCCGCAGCATTCCGGGATGATCCCAACTCGAACCTATACCGCCGCCGACTCCATAGGCGAGCCCTTTGGTGGTTCGAATGTCGTTAAACAGCCGCGACGAAAATCCTCCGCCGAAGGCCTCGTTGAACACCGAGGCTGCGAAGTAATCCGGATTCTTGCGCGTAATGCCCAGCGCAACCATTTGAATGTTGCTTTGATTCACGTCGGTTTTGTCGACCTGGTAATATCCCGGCTTCGCGGGATCGGGCTTGAATTCCGGGTCCTTCGCCGTCTCACCCTTTGGCCCCCTGGGCCAAGACGCGAAGGCCTCGCGCAAACGAGCTTCCATCTTCGCAGAATCGAAGTCGCCGACCACTCCGAGGATGATGTTGTTCGGGTGAACGTACTTGCTGTGCCACTCGACCAGATCCTGACGCGTGATCGCCGCTACCGTTGCATATTCCGCGACCCGCGCATACGGATTGTTTGCTCCATACGCCAGCTTCGCCGCTTCCCGTCCTGCAATCTGCCCGGGATCGTCATTGCGCCGCGAGATGCCGTCGTACATCCCCTTCTGCGCGATGTCAATTTTGTCGGCGCGGAACTCCGGATTCTTGAGTACGTCCACGAACACGCGAAACACATCGTCGAAATCTTCTTTCAGACACGACCAGCTCACGCTCGTCGAGTCGACGCCTCCGCCAGTCTCAACCTTGGCTGCGCGCTGCTCCAGATAGTCGTCCAGCTGATCGCCAGTCTGAGTCTTGGTGCCGCCGGTGCGCCACACTTCGCCGTAAATATCGGTCAGCCCCGTCTTGTTCGCAGGGACCGAGCGCCCGCCGCCGCGAATGCGCGCGGTGCCGTCAATGGTCGGCAACTCGTGGTCTTCCTGAAGAAAAACCACCATGCCATTCGGCAACTCGACGCGCTTCGGCTGCGGCGGATGAAACGCCGGCAACCTGGGAACGGGTATCTGCTGCCAGGCCGGCGCCTGCGCCCACAGTTGCATATTGCCGCTGAAGAACAGGACGAGAGCGAAGAGGGAAAAGAGTGCGCGCTTCACTGTCCACCTCCCTGCGGCGCTGCGCCAGTTCCCGGCGCCCCGCCGGCAAACTCGATAATCCCCACCGTCCGGTTGTCGGGAACAAACGTCTGATTCGCGACCCGGCGAATATCTGCCTTGGTAACCTTCTCGATCCGGTCAACCGAGCGGAACAGCTCCCGCCAGTCGTCATAGCGCGCCTGATAGAGGCCGAGTTCTGATGCCAGACCCTCATTCGATCCAAGGGAGCGGATCAGGTTTGCCTTCGCTCGCGTCTTGATCATTCTCAGTTCCTCATCCGAGATGTCTTCTTTCTTCAGCCGTTCAATCTCCGCATGAATCGCGTCGGCCACTTCCTGCGGCTTGTGGCCCGGGAGCGGGGAGGCATAAAAGGCGAACAGTTGCGGATATTTATTTCCCGGATATCCGGTAAATCCCTCCGCGTCGGACGCGATCTGCTTGTCGCGGACGAGCGCCCGGTAGAGCCGTGAGGTGCGGCCATTCGACATCAGGTCGGCGATCGCGTCGTACACCTGGTCATCCGGACTGCGGTAATCGGGGCGGTGATAGCCTTCGAGATAGAGCGGCTGCGACTGCTGGTGCAGCACGACCGTCCGCTCGGAATTCTGCGCCGGCTCGATGGTCGTCGCCGTATCAGGCTTGGGACGCGTCGGAATTCGCGAGAAATATTTTTCCACAATCGGCATCGCTTCCGAAGCTTTTAAGTCTCCAACCACCGCGACAACCATGTTCGAAGGCACGTAATACTTATCGAAAAAATTCTGCGCGTCGGTCGCCGAAAAAGCGTTCAAGTCCGAAATCCAACCGATGGTGGGGCGGTGATAAGGATGAGCGGCGAATGCCTCCTCAGAGAATTGTTCGAGCAGCCGTCCGAAGGGATCGCTGTCGACCCGCATGCGGCGCTCTTCGATCACCACGTTGCGCTCTTTATAAAATTGCCGCATCACGGGATGCAGAAAGCGCTCCGATTCGAGATAGGCCCACAATTCCAGCCGGTTGATGGGGAACGAGTAGTGATAGCCGGTCTCATCGTAATCGGTGAAGGCGTTCATTCCCTCGCCGCCTTCGCCCTCGACGATCTTGCCGAACTCGTTGTTGTAAGGAGCGGAGAACTTGTCGGCGGCCGCAATCGCGTCCTTCCAGCTTTGCTCAAGCTGCTTGAGCTTTTGTTCGTCACGGTCCACCGGCTTGTCGCGCTCGGCAATGTAGGCGGCATAAGCCTCTTCGACTTTCGCGAGCGCCACTTTCTCGCCGGCATAGTCACGCGTCCCAATCGTGTCCGTTCCCTTGAAGGCCATATGCTCGAACATGTGCGCCAGGCCAGTCTTGCCCATGGGGTCCTGCACGGAGCCCGCATCCACATGCGTGAAGAACGAAAACACCGGCGCCTCCGGCCGCTCGCAGATGATGATGGTGAGGCCATTGGCGAGCTTCTTCACCGTGGTGCGCTTTTCGAACGAAGCCAGATCCTGGCCGAGACCAAGCGAGCACAGCACGAAACAGGCGACAATTGTTTGTATAGAAGTTAAGCGGACTTTCATACAGCCTCCAAAACCGAACAACGACGGAACACCAAAAATCGAAGTTACGTGGAGGGAGGGAAGATTGTCAAACTCGGCTTCGCTGATTCAGACATGCAACATCCCTACCAGACGCGGCAGGCGTTCTCAGCAACCATGGGCTGTCCCGTCTTGCATCCAAAGGCCTGCTGGAAGGCGGCTGAGTTCTGCACCGCGCCATTCACACGCCAGCGTCCCGGAGAATGCGGATCGATCAGCACGAGCTTCCGCGCCTGCTGATCGGTCACGTTCTGGCACCAGACCTGCCCATACGCAAGAAAGTATCGCTGTGCAGCTGTATACCCATCGATGGGTTTCACCGGCGTATCGCCGATGATGGACATCAGCGCCATGTACGCCAGCTTGAGCCCTCCGTTGTCGGCGGTATTTTCACCCAGCGTCAATTTGCCATTGAGCTTGACCTCACGTTTGTCGTCCTTCACGGAGACAAAGCTCGAATACTCTTTGGCGGTGCAATCGACGCGCTGCTCAAATTCCTTGGCGTCCTCCGCCGTCCACCAATCGTGGAGGTTGCCCACCGCATCGTACTTGCGGCCCTGGTCGTCGAAGCCGTGCGTGAGTTCATGTCCGATCACCACCCCGATGGCGCCATAGTTCACCGCGTCATCCATTAGCTTGCCGTAAAACGGCGGCTGCAAGATGCCCGCGGGAAAGTTGATGTCGTTCATCGAAGGTCGGTAGTAGGCGTTGACCGTCGGCGGAGTCATGCCCCAATCCTTGCGGTCTGTAGGCCGGTCGATCTTCTTATACTGGCGCTGCACCTCGAACGCGGCGGCGCGCACCGAATTGTCGGCATAATCGTCGGGCTTGATCACCACACTGCTGTAATCGCGCCAAGTGTCGGGATAGCCAATGTTGTTGACGATGGTGTTGAGCTTCTCGTAGGCCTTCTTCTTCGTCGTGTCCGACATCCAGCTCAAGTGGCTAATGTCCTGTCGCATTGCATTCTCGATCGCCTGCACCATCTTCAGGGTGCGCTCTTTGCCTTCGTCGCCGAATGTGCGGTCGACATAGAGCTTGCCCAGGGCCATGCCCAGCTTCGCGTCGGTAGACTTCACGCAGCGCTTCCAGCGCGGCTCCATCTCTTGCTGTCCCGACATGTACTTGCCATTGAACAGGAAATCCTCTTCGACGAAAGCATTGGTCAAAAGCGGCGCGTACTCGTTGATCGTTTTCCAGCGTAGGTATACCTTCCAGTCTTCGAGGGGCACGGTGTTGAGCTGCTCGTTGACCTGTTTGAAGAAATCGGGGTTGCCCACGTTAAGAGATGTGAACTTCGGCGAGCCATTATCGGCAAAGTACAGCGTGAGGTCGAAATTTGGAGCCGCGGCAGCGATTTCCGCGACCGTCATTTTATGGTCGCGAGTTTTCGGATCGCGCCGAACCGTGCGGTCCATCGATGCCTGCGCCAGCCCCGTCTCCACAGTTAACACAGTTTTGGCCTCAGCCGCGGCCACTTCCGGCTTGTCCCCGGCGAGTTCGAATATCTTCTGCACGTGCTCCACATACTTCTGCCGCGTCTCCACTGACCTCGGATCATCCTTCAAGTAGTAGTCGCGATCCGGCAGCGCGATCCCGCCCTGGTCGAGGAGCGCAATGGTTTCGGTCGAATCGTGCATGTCGGGCTGCGGGGAGAAAGCAAACAGTGCCGGCGTCGAGTTGCGGTGCATGTAAGCAACCTGCCGAATCAGATCCGCTTTCGTCTTGATGCCGTTAATCCGTTCCAGTTCCGGCGTCAGGGGAGCATTCCCTTTTCTCTCGATCGTGCTCTCGTCCATGCACGACGCATAGTAGGTACCCACCATGGTCTCCGTCGGAGTGTGTTTCCCCGGAGCCTGCGCCTCGGTCAGTATGTCCCGCAAGATATAAAGATTGCGGTCGGCGAGTTCGTCAAATCGCCCCCACCGCGCCTTGTCCGGAGGAATCGGATTGTTCTTCATCCAGGTTCCACAAGCGTATTGATAGAAGTCCACACAGGGATCGATGGACTTATCGATGGCGTTGACGTCGAAGCCGGGGATTTCCCGGGGAACGGCCGAGGACGGGCTGGTTTGGCCGGAACAGAGTACCGCGGTCAGCAGCAAAGAAAAAATACAGAAAATGCGAGTCATACTTGCCTCGAGTTGTGAACTGTCACCTCGCGACTTGCGCTAGAGAGAGCATCGCCCTACGAAGTAAAAACGGTGGCGTCGGTTTGCCGAAACAACGAAACACCCAAAAAATCAAAGTTACGTGGAGGCAGGGAAGATTGTCAAACGAGCAGCTTCGGGAAAATAGCGGCGCTGGAAGTAAAGCGCTACGTTGACCAGCGCAATCATCACGGGCACTTCGACCAGGGGGCCGATGACGGCGGCGAATGCCGCTCCGGAGCTGATGCCGAAAACGGAAACTGCGACGGCAATCGCGAGTTCAAAGTTGTTCGAGGCTGCGGTGAACGAGAGTGTGGCCGTCTTCGAATAGTCGGCGCCAAGTTTCTTCCCCATGTAAAACGACACCAGGAACATCACAACGAAGTAGATCAGGAGCGGCACCGCGATCCGTAGGACATCGAGCGGGAGCCGAACGATGTACGCGCCCTTGAGCGAGAACATCACCACAATCGTGAACAGCAAAGCAATCAGCGTGAGCGGGCTGACGCGGGGAACGAAACTACCCTCATACCACTCGCGCCCCTTGATCCGGAGCAGCAGCGTGCGAGTTAAGAACCCGGCAAGAAAAGGAATGCCAAGATAAATAAAAACACTCTTTGCGATTTCCGCGATGGAGACATGGACGATAGCGCCGTGGAGGCCGAGTTTTGCGGGAAGAACCGTGATGAAGAGCCAGGCGTACGGCGAGTAGAAGAACACCTGGAACAGGGAATTGAAGGCAACCAGGCCAGCAGCATATTCGGCATCGCCGCGGGCCAGTTCGTTCCAAACGATGACCATCGCGATACAGCGAGCCAGCCCGATCATGATGAGTCCCGCCATGTATTCCGGGTAGCCGCGCAAGAACACGACGGCCAAGGTGAACATCAGGATCGGGCCAACCACCCAGTTCTGAATGAGGGACAGACCGAGCACCCGTTTGTTGCGGAAAACCTGGTGCAGTTCCTCGTACCGCACCTTGGTGAAAGGTGGGTACATCATCACGATGAGTCCGACCGCAATCGGAATCGAGGTTGTACCGATGCTGAAGCGATTCAGGAACGGCACGATTCCCGGCATTCGCCATCCCAAGGCGACCCCGATGACCATGGCGGCGAAGATCCACGCGGTGAGATAACGGTCCAGAAAGCTGAGACGGCGGGGTGGCTTCATCGTAGTCATCGTCAATGTTATTGACGCGTCATTGCTTTCCGATGCGATCCACTTCTTTTTTCAGTGCGAGGCGATCCAAGGCTGCCAGAGGAAGAGAGAGAAAAAGACTGATCCGCCGGTCGAGAATAAAAAACGCATCGCGGAAGGCGCGTTCGATTTCGGCGGAGTTTCCGTGAACCGCGGCCGGATCGGGAACTCCCCAGTGCGCGGTCAGGGGCTGTCCCGGCCACAGCGGGCAGGTTTCTTTGGCGGCGCTGTCGCAAACCGTGAACACGAAGTGCATCTCGGGAGCGCCGGGCCGCCCGAATTCGTCCCAGCTCTTACTGCGCAGGCCGGCTGTGGAGATGCGAGCCATCTCAAGCTGCTTCAGCGCTTCCGGACGAACCGTCCCCGAAGGATGACTTCCGGCGCTGTAGGCCGTGAAGACAGGCTTCCCTTTCTGGTTGAGGATCGCTTCGGCCATGATGGAACGCGCCGAGTTTCCCGTGCACAGGAACAGAACGTTGTAGTGTGCTTCCATAATCACCGTACCGGTTTCACCGCGCGCACGAACGCACTCATGAATTTTTCATCGACCTGCGCCGCGATGGCACCCACGTCAATGCCCGAGGAGGAAAGAAACTCACGCGCATCCTCGACGCGATAGATGCGCGTCGGCTCAATCTCGATTTGCTCAAAACCGGCGGCGGAGAGCTTGCCGCGATATTCCTTTTCGTCCAGAGCGCCGGCGATGCAACCGACCCACAAAAGCACACTCTGACGGACTTCAGGCGCGATTTCGCCGCGCGTCACCACGTCGGAGACAGCGAACCGTCCGCCCGGTTTGAGCACGCGAAATGCCTCGCCGAGCACGCGGTCCTTGTCGGCGGAAAGATTGATCACGCAGTTGGAAATGATGACATCGACCGTGTTGTCGGGCAGGGGAATGCTTTCGATCTCGCCCTTCAGAAATTCGACATTCTCTGCGCCGGCCTTGCGCTTGTTCTCATTCGCCAGCGCCAGCATTTCGTCGGTCATGTCGAGGCCGTAGGCTTTGCCGGTGGGGCCGACACGCCCGGCCGAGAGCAACACGTCGATGCCGCCGCCCGAGCCCAGATCAAGCACAGTTTCACCGGGGATCAGCTTCGCCAGCGCGGTTGGGTTGCCGCATCCGAGCGAAGCCAGCATCGCCTCTTCGGGAATCTGCTGGGCCTGCGACTCGTCGTAAAGATTCGAGGTGATCGGATCGCAGGAGCTTCCACCGGCCGGCGCCGCGCCGCAGCAACTGCTGCCGCCACTTGTAACGCGCAAGGCCGCTTGTCCGTATTTTTCTCTTACGACTTCCTTTATATTGACGACATTGGCATCGGGCATGATCGTTTCTCCTATTTGCAGAATTGAACGAGGTCTTGCGGCTTAAGCGCCTTGTTGCGGGTGCAGCACTCGGCGTAGAGAAATTGCAGAATTTCGCGCAGCGCTTCCGTGTTGGCGGTGTAACGCAGAAAGGTGCCCTTGCGCTCGACCTGCACCAGGTCTTCATGCTTGAGCTTGTCGAGATGGTGAGAAAGCGTGGAGCCAGGGATCTCGAGCTCGTCCTGAATCTCGCTGACCACCAGTCCCTCGGGATGCGCGGAGAGCAGCAATTGCATGATGCGCAGTCGCGGCTCTGTGCCCATGGCGGAAAACATATCGGCGTAGCGGGTGACGCGTTCGCTGTTCTTTTGAACCTTGCTGGCGGCGCTAATCATATTTCGATAATACTAGAAACATGGCGTACGTGTCCAGGACGGCAACTATATACTGGAACCCGCTTTGAAGCCGCAGCCCTAAGCTCGAAGCCCGCAGCCCGCAGCACTCCATGTCTACGCCCACCATCATCGAAGTCGAGGGACGCAAGCTCAAGCTAACGAATCTTGATAAGGTCCTTTATCCCGCCACCGGTTTCACCAAGGGACAGGTGGTGGATTTCTACGTCCGCATCGCACCTGTGCTGGTGCCGCATCTCGCGGGCCGGCCGCTCACCATGAAGCGCTATCCAGAAGGAGTTGACCACGAATATTTCTTTGAAAAGAACGCCCCCATGCATCGGCCCGATTGGGTGAAGACGGCGCCGGTCTGGAGCGAGAGCAATCATCGCACCATCCACTTCATTCTCGCCAACGATTTGCCCACGCTGGTGTGGATCGCGAACCTGGCGTCGGTCGAACTGCACCCATCGCTCTCGCTGGCCGCCGACATCGCGACGCCAACCATGATTGTTTTTGATCTCGACCCCGGACTTCCGGCAAACATCGTGCAGTGCGCACAGGTTGGCCTCTGGGTACGCGAGATCTTCGATCACTTCGGGCTGCAGAGTTTTCCAAAAACCTCCGGCTCGAAGGGGATGCAGATCTATGTCCCGCTGAATACAAAAACCAGCTACGACCAAACGAAATCTTTCGCCCATGCAATCGCGCGTCTGCTGGAGCAGGAGCATCCCGAACTGGTTGTCTCGGACATGAAAAAGGCCGTGCGCACGAATAAAGTCTTTGTCGACTGGAGCCAGAACGACCAGCACAAGACGACGATTTCGGTGTACTCCCTGCGCGCGCGCGAGCGCCCGACCGTATCGACGCCGGTTACCTGGGACGAAGTCGAGCAGGCGCTGAAAAAAAAAGATGCCGGACGGCTGGTGTTCGAAGCGAAGGACGTGCTCGCGCGCGTCGAGAAGATGGGCGACCTGTTCGAACCCGTGCAGAAACTCAAGCAGAAGCTGCCGCAGTTGGCGGGGCTGGCTGCCGGATCGGAAATAGAATCGGAAGAGAAAGACGACGAAGGCATCAGCGTCGCCGCTCAGGCCGAAGCGCGACCGCGCCCAATAAAGACGACGAAGATGAAAGGGAAGTCAGCGCCGGGAAAGCGGCGCAAGGTATAATCCCGGCTCGCAACCCATATGGCGCATCTCTACGTTGGCACATCCGGATGGGCTTATCCGACATGGAAGCCCGCTTTCTATCCAGAGAAACTTGCGCAGAAAAAATTTCTGCACTTCTACGCTTCGAAACTGAACGCCGTCGAAGTCAACTACACATTCCGCCAGCTGGTAAAAGAGACGACCGTCCAGAACTGGATCGCCGAAACGCCCGAGCATTTTCGTTTCAGCATCAAGGCGCACCAGGTGCTCACGCACATCAAGCGCTTGAAGAATGCGGAAGAATTCCTGCAACGCTTTCTCGGCACCCTGGAAACTTTAGAGCGTGCCGGGCGGCTGGGCCCGCTGCTCTTTCAACTGCCGCCAAACTTCAAAGCGGATCAGGCGGTGCTCACCGAGTTCCTGAAAAGCTTGCCGCGAAGCGCGCGCGCGGCGTTTGAGTTCCGCCACGAATCTTGGTTGACCGAGCCAATGTTCTCCGACGCGACCTGCGACACGCTGCGCGAGCGCAACATCGCGCTCTGTGTGGCCGAAACCGAAGAGCGCGACACGCCCGACGTAGTCACCGCCGACTACGTCTACTATCGTTATCGCAAGCCTGCCTACACCGCCGAAGAACGCCAAGCAATGGTCGCGCGCCTTCGCCAGCATCTCGCCGCCGGCCGCGACGTCTTCGCCTACTTCAAGCACGAAGAGACGCCGGAAGGTGTGCTGTATGCGGTGGATGTGTTGCAAGCGGTGGGCGGAGCGAGTTGTTAGATTTCGCGCCTTCGGCCCGCATCCCGCTCGTTACTGTTCCCATCCTCGGTGATATCCCATACTCGTCTTGTGGCCTCGGATGACAATTCCCGCACGCTAACGTCCTTCCTCGACTACCTGCGGGTCGAGCGCGGCTCGGCGAAGTTGACGATTGCCGCTTACACCAGCGACCTGGCGCAGTTCGCGAAGTTTCTGGAGAAGCGCCACGTGCTTCTGAGCGGAGCGCGGCGCGAAGCCGTGCGCGAATACATCCAGGAATTATTTTCGAATTCGCTCGACGGGCGCTCGGTGGGAAGAAAGCTTTCCGCCATCCGGCATCTTTATCGGCATTTGCTGCTGGATGGAAAGATCGACAAGGATCCGACCCTCAACATCGACTTGGCCAAGCAGTGGAAGGTGCTGCCCAAGGCGCTGAGCCGCGACGAAGTCGGAGCCATGCTGTCGG
The DNA here is from genome assembly GCA_049511255.1 of Terriglobales bacterium. Taxonomy (GTDB): domain Bacteria; phylum Acidobacteriota; class Terriglobia; order Terriglobales; family Acidobacteriaceae; genus Acidiflorens. The sequence continues at coordinate 13,777 of JBEKYF010000014.1, forward strand.
AAACGATGCTGCCCGAAACGCAGCCGCGAAATGTTACGGCGCGCGGGCAGGCGCTTGCTCTCCGCGATCACGCAATGTTGGAACTTCTCTATGCCGGAGGCGTGCGCGTTTCCGAAGTCGCCGACGCTCGTCTCGAAGACCTGAAGCTGGAAATGGGATACATCCTGGTGCGCGGCAAGGGCGACAAAGAGCGCATGGTGCCGCTCGGAGTGCCGGCCCAGCAAGCCTTACAGCGCTACTTGAAAAACGGCAGGGAAGTGATTGCTAAGAAAAGAAGTTCGCCGCTCTTGTTCTTAGGTGTGGGAGCACACCGCCTGACCCGTCAGCGCCTCTGGCAGTTGGTCGGGAAAGCGGGTCTCGCTTCCGGACGCCATGCCAGTCCGCACATGCTGCGGCATTCCTGCGCGACGCATATGGTGGAGAATGGGGCTGACCTCCGGACAGTGCAGACCATCCTTGGCCACGCCGACATTTCGACGACGCAGATTTACACCCACGTTGCGCTCGACCGGCTGAAGAGCGTATACGCGAAGCATCATCCGCGGGCGAAAGCGAGGAATTCGTGATCGGCTACCGGCTGCTGGCTACTAGCTTCTAGCCAGGTCAAAATCCGGTTTGGCTAGAAGCTAGTAGCCAGAAGCCAGCAGCCGGAAGATACAAGTGAAATGAAAGTGACGATCCCAGACGGCAAACAGCCTCGCACCATCGTCGAACGCGCCACCGACGACTTCCTGCGGCACTTGCGGGAGCGCAATGCCTCGGCGCACACGATCAAAGCTTACACCGGAGATCTCGACAACTTTGCCGCCTACATAGGTCCGAGAATGGGCTCGCGCGATTGGAATTGGAAAAAGATCGACCACATCGCGATCCGCGGCTTCCTCTCGCATCTCTACGACAAAGGATTGAGCAAGACTTCCGTAGCCCGCGCGCTGGCCGCGGTGCGCTCGCTTTATCGCTGGCTGGCGCAGGAAGGCGTGGTCGAGCAGAATCCGGCGAAGCTGGTTTCGACGCCACGCCTGCCGAAGAAACTGCCGCGCGTTCCGACAATTGAGGAAATGAATTTTGTGCTCGACGGCAAAATGCCGGAGGTGGCATCGTTTCCCGAGCGCGATCGTCTGATGTTCGAACTGCTTTACGGCTGCGGCATTCGCAACTCGGAACTGGTCGGCATCAATCTCGATGACATCAGCCTGAGCAACGAAGCCATTCTGATTCGCGGCAAAGGGAAGAAGGAACGCTACGTCCCGTTCGGAGGCGCGGCACTCGCGGCGCTTGCCATCTACCTGCCGTGGCGGCAACAACTGCTCGCGACTTTAAGAAACACGCCGAAGAACGCAGTTTCTGCGAAAAGCAGTCCCGCGAAAAGCACGCCCGCGCTGCTCGTCAACCAGCGCGGCGGACGGCTTACCACGCGCAGCGTGGGACGCATCGTCAAGCGCATCGCGGTTGCCAAGGGACTGTCACCAGAAGTTCATCCGCACACTCTGCGCCACGCCTTCGGCACGCACATGCTGGAGGAGGGAGCGGACCTGCGCGCCATCCAGGAACTGCTCGGGCACGAGCGGCTGGCGACCACACAGCGCTACACCCAGCTTTCGGTCAAGCACGTGATGAATGTTTACGATCAGACTCACCCGCGGGCCAAGTGACGGCAGAGCTTGCCGACGTTTCCCCGAGCATCAGCCCAACTCCTTGCATTTCCACCGTGCCATCGTGAAGAACAGGTCATTACCCCGGTAACTTTCCTTGGACACGCAAGTACTTCAACATGGCAGCAGGGCATTTCTCGCCCGCGCAAACGAAGCCGGATGATGGGAACAATGAAATGAGTAAACTCGCCAAGGAAAGTATCCTGCTGCTCTCGCTTTTCCTGATTGCGGCGACAGTGCAATTTTTCGCCCAGTCGCTGCCCATGGCGCTCTGCTTTTACTTTCTGCCGACTCTGTACTCGGCCTACCATTTCGGACGCCGGCACGCGACTCTCACCGCCTTCGCCTGCGTATTCCTGGTCGTTCTGCTGGACTTCCTGAACAACCTGATGCCCGCGCACCGGGTGCTGACGTTGCCCGGGGAGCGGGTGTTCAACTTTGCCATCTGGGCCGGGGTCTTGGCGGTGGTCGGCTACGTAATGGGCACACTTTACGAGCGCAAGCAGGCGATGACCACGGACATTCGGGAAAGTTTCAGCGGGCTGCTGCTGGTGCTGCAACACTTCATGGCCAACGAGAAGCTCGGCGTAGGTGAAAACCAGCGGTTAGTGGAAGCGTCGACAAGAATGGCAGAGGCGATGGGCCTCGGTTCGGATCGCGTCGAGTTGCTGCGGTCGGCGGTGCTGCTGCGGGATCTGAGTAAGCTCGGCATCACGAACGACATTCTCTACAAGGCCGCCGATATGAGCCGCGACGAGGTGGTGGCGAGTTTCCGCAAGCCCCACAAGGCCGATGCGCGCGCCCAGGCCGTCGGAAATTCGCTGCGGCGGGTGATTCCGATCATCGTCGCGCAGCAGATTTTGCGCGATCAGGGAGCGCGTTCGGCCAACGTTCCCATCGAGGCTCACATTCTGGCCGTAGCGGATGCTTACCAGAAGTTGATCAGCGGCGCTAACGGCAAGGCTCTGTCGCCTGACCAGGCCGAGCAGGAGATTTTGGCGGGAGCGGGCCAGAAGTTCCACAGCGGTGTTGTGGATGCCTTCGCGAAAGCCATGGGCAGGCAAGCTAAGGGCGCTGGGGCATAAGACCGCCGGTACATAAGGTCAAAGCGTTTCAGCCGGCGCCGAACTCTTAGAATCCGATTCCGACTCGCGCGAGTCTTTTTCTCGCAATTCTTTTTTCCGCAATTCTTGCCACATCGCCACTACTCTAGACTTCAACTCGGACGTCAGCCGATCATACGCGGCCTCGCTCGCCTCATTCACCGGCGGGGGTTGAATCGGCTTGCCGAATACCATTTGCAGATCCGTGAACTTCGGGAACTTTTTGTGGCGCGGCCAGGCTTCGTAGAAGCCCTCGATCGCCACCGGGACAATCGGGGCTTGCGCGTGAATCGAGAGAATCGCGGCGCCCTTGCGGAATACTCTCGGACTGCCGTCGTTGGTGCGCTCGCCCTCGGGATACAGGACGAGAATGCGTCCCTGGCTGAGGCCAAAAAATCCGGCGCGCATAGCGGGCACCAGGTTCGCATCTGGATCGAGGACTGCCACGCGAAGCCATCGCGCCAGCCGCCGCATGAATCCCTTGCCGAAAAGCTCGCTCGTGCCCAGCGCAAAGGTATTGCGAAACAGGCGCCACGGCAGCGCCCCGGCCAGCACCAGCGGATCCATATAGCTCTGGTGATTCGAGCAGATCAGGTACGGGCCTTTTTCGGGCAGATTTCCGAGTCCGCGGGTTTTGAGGTGAAAGCGGTCGAGCGCGAAAAGATAAATCAGCCGCCCCAGCAGAAAGAAAAAGACTTCAGCGAAAATATTGTGGTGCACCAGGGAGAGCACCTCGGGATCGGTGACCGGCTCGCTCAAGATTGTGGACCAGGCCGGGGTTGCCGCTCGGGCTTGGCCCTCGCCGCGGCTCGCGCTCGCAAGAACGGCATCGACCAGGTCGCGCACCGAATAAAGTTCCGCGAGCTGGGACTCGGGCACTTCGCCGCCAAACTGCTGCTCGAGTGCGGTCAGCAATTCAATGCGCTGCATGGAGTCGAATCCCAAATCGAGCTCGAGATTGTGCGTGGGATGAATCCCGTCGAACTGGTTGCGCGAAAACTCGCGCGAAGACTCCCGCACTATGGCGAGAGCGCGCTTCACGTCCTCCCGCTCCAGCCACGATTGCTCGTCGCCGGTTAGCGGCTTCTCTTTCTCCGTGCCAACGTCCGAATCGCCGTCGCCCTGTTTTTGTTGCAGCTCCCGAACCTTCTTTTCAATCTGGAAGCGCTTTAACTTGCGGGTCGTCGTACGCGGCAGTTCTTCCTGCCAGATGGCATAACTTCCCAGACGTTTGGTGGAAGCGATCTTGTGGGAGAGCGCTTCAATGTCGGAGCGGATCGCCTCTTTTGAGTTGACGATCTTGCACTCGCGCAGCCGTTCAAAGTTGGGCACGACCACGGCATGCAGCCGCTCTGACGCCGGATCTCCCGGGCGCGCCTCCAGCGCCATCACGCAAATCTCTTTCACATATTGCGACTGGAGGTAGTGCGCCTCGACCTCCTCTGGGTACACATTTTTTCCATTGGCGAGCACGATGACTTCCTTGCGCCGCCCGGTGATAAATAGATTGCCGCCGGAATCGAAGTAGCCCAGATCGCCGGTGTAGAGCCAGCCGTCGCGCAGCACCTCCGCCGTGGCCTCCGGGCGATTCCAATATCCCTTCATCACGAGCGCGCCGCGGATCGCAATCTCACCCGCCGGCGGCGCACCTTCTTCGATCGGTTGCGGGTCCACAATCTTGGCTTCGACTCCGGGAAAGGGCCGTCCAACCGAGCCAAAGACAATGCGTTGCCCGGGAGGGTTGATGAAGGCGCCGCCTGAGGTTTCCGTCAGGCCGTAGGCGTTCAGAACGTCGATGCCAAAAGAGTAAAAATCGCGGGCGATGGCCGGATCGAATCGTGAACCGCCAGTCACCAGATAACGCATGCGAGCGCCGAAGGTCGCATGAATCCGTCCAAAGAAAAGTTTGCCGGCGTTGACTCTGACTCGGCGCAGCATACGGTTGAGCGCCATCAGCGCGCGCACCAGTGACAGCGCGAATTTGCCACGTTTGCCGAGTTCTTTGAAAATGCGCTCGTGAATCAGGTAGAAGAACTGGGGCACAACGCAAAAAGCGGTGATGCCGCGTTCCTGCAAAGCGCGCAGCAATTCGGTGGTGTTCAGCGTCTCCAGGTACACGACGCGCGCACCGTTGAATAGCGGCAGGAAAAGGTTCGCCATCTGCGCGAGGACATGAAACATCGGGAGAATTCCAAGCAGCGCATCCTCAGGACCAATCTTCATGGTGGCGAGCACCGAATTCGCCTCGCCGACGAGGTTGGCGTGGGTGAGCATGACGCCCTTCGGATCGGCGGTTGTGCCCGAGGTGTAGAGCAGCGCCGCGAGATCACTTTCGGCGGGGGTTGTGGGCTGAAATCCAGCGGGGCCAGCGGCGAAGATGGAATCGAGATCGGCGGCGAGGATAGGTTCGCTAACGTCAGTTTGAGTGGGATTTCGTTCGGCCGCTGCCGACGTCATCACTAGACCTATGTTGAGTTCCTCGACTGCTTCCATTGCGACCGGAAGATGCTTCACATCGCAGAACAACAGGGAAGCTCCGCTGTCGATCAACAATTTCTTCACCTGGCCAGCGTGGAAAGCGGTGTCGAGCGGAACCGCCGTTCTGCCGGCGGCGATGATCCCTAAATATGCCGCCACCCACCGCGGATGGTTCGCCGCCAGAATCGCGACGCGAGCTTCCTGTGGAACCCGCGGCGAGAGCCAGCGCGCCACGCTCTCCGACATCCGCGTCAGCTCCGCGAAGGTGACCCGCTCCACCGTCTGCTGCCGCTGAATCTCAAGCGCAATGTTGTCGGGGAACTTCCGGGCCGATTCCTGAAAACGTTGGTAGAAAGTGGGCATGAGTCGAAGGAAATCTTACAGGAAATCGCGGTGCTTGGGCTGGAGTGCTGAAAGAGGCTGAGCGAAGTAAGTTTCCGATGCCGAAACAGGAATCTCGCTTATGATGGTCGGTACGAAGTAGGTATGCGGCCTGCGCCCACAGAAATCGTTCCAGACCGGCGAGTGTCCGAATTTCGAGGTCAGAAAAGGAGATTCGGGATGAAATACGGAATGAAGTCGCGCGTGTCCACGCTGATGGCGGCGGTAATGGCGGCCCTCTCGTTTTCGGCGTGCGGCAGCGGGAGCAGCGGGGGCGGCACGCCTCCGCCCAGCAGCGCCAATGAATGGGCCTGGATGAATGGCGCTAGCATCGCTAACCAACCGGGGACGTACGGAAGCCTGGGGACGGCTGCTTCCAGCAACGTTCCCGGGGCGAGAGAGCAGGCTATTAGCTGGCTCGATGCGTCCGGAAATTTCTGGCTCTTCAGTGGGAACGGCTTCGACTCGGTTGGGAATAGCGGTTTCCTCAACGACCTGTGGAAGTACAGTTCGGGCCAATGGACGTGGATGGGCGGGTCGAATGTAGTTGATCAACCGGGGGCCTACGGCCCTCTAGGGACGGCTGCCTCCAGTAATGTTCCCGGAGCTCGAAACAGTGAGGTTCGATGGATCGATGCGTCCGGAAATTTCTGGCTCTTTGGTGGAGGTGGCTACGACTCGAACGGAACCTTGGGACGACTCAACGACCTGTGGAAGTACGGCGCGGGCCAATGGACATGGATGAGCGGGTCGAACACTGTCAACCAACCAGGAACGTACGGGACTCAGGGGACAGCTGCCACGGGCAACGTTCCCGGGGCGCGATTCCATGCCGTAAGTTGGATCGATGCGTCCGGAGATTTCTGGCTCTTCGGTGGGAACGTCAATGCTCTCAATTCAGCTGGAGAGTTTTACCTCAATGACCTGTGGAAGTACAGTGCAGGCCAATGGACATGGATGAGCGGGTCGAGCACTATCGACCAACCAGGGATGTACGGGATTGAGGGGACGGCGAGCGTTAATAATGTTCCTGGGGCGCGAGAGCAGGCTTTCGGATGGACCGATGCGTCCGGAAATTTCTGGCTCTTCGGTGGAAACGGTTACGACTCGAATGGGAACTATGGATTTCTTAACGACCTGTGGAAATACAGCGCCGGTCAATGGACATGGATGGGCGGGGCGAGCGTAGTCGACCAGCCAGGAACATACGGCACTCAAGGGACGGCCGTTGCCGGCAATGTTCCCGGAGCGCGAAACAGCGGCGTTAGTTGGATCGATGCGTCAGGGAATCTCTGGCTCTTTGGCGGAGGCGGCTACGACGCGAGCGGATCGTTGGGACGACTCAACGACCTATGGAAGTACGGCGCGGGTCAATGGACATGGACAAGTGGGTCGAACATTGCCGACGAGCCGGGGACTTACGGGACGCTGGGGACAGCCGCCTCCAGCAACGTTCCCGGGGCGCGATTCCATGCTGCAGGTTGGATCGATGCCTCCGGCACTTTCTGGTTTTTCGGCGGGAATGCTAATACTCTCAACGGACCCGGAGAGGTTTATCTTAACGACTTGTGGAAGTACGAGCCGTAAAAGGCCAACGCAAGGATTCCGGCAGGGACGGGTGTCGGCAATCTTTTGTTATCCGTCCGTCGCCATCCCTTCCGCATCTAATGTGCTAGGCTTTTACTCATAGCTTGGGACGCGTGTCCTCTGAAGGATTTCTGTTTTGATCAACACTTTGCTGGGTAAGGTTTTCGGGACAAAGAACGAGCGCGAGGTCAAGCGCCTGCAGCCTCGTGTGGACGCGATCAACGCGCTCGAGCCGGAGATACAGAAGCTCTCCGACGACCAACTCCGCGCAAAGACGGCGGAGTTTCGCGCTCGTATTCAGGAGCGTCTCAGCTCGATCGCCGACGAGCCGGAAGCGGATCCGGACCGGCAGAAGGAAATCGAAGCCGAGCGCAGCGAAGTGCTCAAGGCGGTTCTCGACGAACTGCTCGAGGAAGCGTTTGCCGTGGTCCGCGAGGCTGGACGGCGCACGCTCAACATGCGGCACTTCGACGTGCAGTTGATCGGCGGCATGGTTCTGCACGAAGGCAAGATCGCCGAAATGAAAACCGGTGAGGGCAAAACGCTGGTCGCCACGCTCCCGGTGTATCTCAACGCGCTCAGTGGACGCGGCGTTCACGTGGTCACCGTCAACGATTATCTGGCCAAGCGCGACTCCGAGTGGATGGGCAAGCTCTACAGCTTTCTCGGTCTTAGTGTTGGCGTGATCGTCCACGACCTCGATGACGAGCAGCGCCGCGCCGCTTACGCGGCTGACGTAACCTACGGCACCAACAACGAGTTCGGGTTCGACTATCTGCGTGACAACATGAAGTTCGACCTCCGCGATTGCGTGCAGCGCGTGCACAACTTCGCCATCGTTGACGAAGTCGATTCCATCCTGATCGACGAAGCCCGGACTCCGCTGATCATTTCGGGCGCGAGTGAAGAGTCCACCGACAAGTACTACAAAGTGAATCGCATTATCCCCAAGCTCGAAAAGGGCGAAGAAATCGATACGCAGCCGGGCGAGCCCAAAATCATGACCGGGGACTATGTGGTCGACGAAAAGCACCGCAACGTCACGGTCAGCGATGACGGCTGGGTGAAAGTCGAAAAGCTGCTGGGGATCGGCAACATCGCCGACCCGGAAAACTGGGCGCTGAAGCATCACGTTGAAACCGCCGTCAAAGCGCACGCGCTTTACAAGAAAGACGTCGAGTACGTGGTCAAAGACGGCGAAGTGCTGATCGTGGATGAATTCACCGGTCGTCTGATGCCGGGGCGCCGTTGGTCCGACGGGCTGCACCAGGCGATCGAGGCCAAGGAGAATGTGAAGATCGAGCGCGAGAATCAAACCCTCGCCACCATCACCTTCCAGAATTATTTCCGCATGTATAAAAAGCTGGCGGGCATGACGGGTACGGCGGAAACCGAAGCGCCGGAATTCGACAAGATCTACCGGCTTGAAGTCATCGTCATTCCGACCAATCGCACACTGCTGCGTCAAGAGAACCCGGACATCGTTTACCGCACGGAGAAAGAAAAATATTTCGCGGCCGCGGACGAGATCCAAAGGCTGCACGACAGCAACCAGCCCGTGCTGGTGGGCACGACCTCGATTGAAAAGTCCGAGCGGCTTTCGGAGTTGCTGAAGAAGAAGGGAATCAAGCACGTCGTCCTGAACGCGAAGTATCACGAGCGCGAAGCGGAGATTGTCGCACAGGCGGGACGCAAAGGCATGGTCACCATCGCCACCAACATGGCGGGCCGCGGCACCGACATTTTGCTCGGCGGCAATGCCGAATTCATGGCCAAGCAGGAATGCGTGAAGAAGGGAATCGCGCAGCCGATCCGCGCCGCGCAAGGCAAGATCGAAGCCGAGGTCGACGATCCCAACCGCACGGTTTGGTACTACGCCGGCAATGAATACGCGGTCCCGACCGACCAGTGGAACGAGATTTTTACGCGCTACAAAAACGATACCGACCAGGAACATCGGGAAGTGATCGATGCAGGCGGGCTGCACATCTTCGGCACCGAACGCCACGAAGCGCGCCGCATCGACAATCAGCTCCGCGGACGCGCCGGCCGCCAGGGCGATCCCGGCTCATCGCGCTTCTATCTTTCACTCGAAGACGACCTGATGCGCATCTTCGCCAAGGAGTGGGTTTCGAACCTGCTGCAACGTCTCGGCATGGAAGAAGGCGTTCCTATCGAATCGCGCATGATCACGCGCCGAATCGAAGCCGCGCAGAAAGCCGTCGAAGGCCAGAACTTCGAGGCTCGCAAACACCTGCTTGAGTATGACGACGTCATGAACAAGCAGCGCGAAGCGGTTTACGGGCTGCGCCGCCGTCTGCTGGAAGGCCTCGACCAGAAAGATCTCATCATCGAAGACTATGTCTCCGGGATTCTCGGCGACATTCTCGAGCGGCATTGTCCGCCCAAAGCGCACGTCGCCGACTGGGATCTCAAAGCTCTGAAAGACGCGATCTTTACCAGCTTCGGCGTCGACATCTACGCCGAAGGCCTCAAGCCTGAGCAGATGAACCGCCAGGAACTGGGTGACGCCATCTTCGACAAACTCAAACAGCGCTATGACGCCAAAGAGAAGCTAATCGGCGCCGAGGCCATGCGCTATCACGAGCGCATGATCATGTTGAGCGTGATCGACGCGCAGTGGAAAGATCATCTGCTCGGCATGGATCACCTCAAAGAGGGGATCGGCCTGCGTGGCTACGGCCAGCACGATCCACTGGTCGAGTACAAGCGTGAGTCCTTCGACATGTTCGAAGAAATGATGCAGCGCTTTCAGGAAGAAACGGTTCGCTATCTGTACCTGATGCAGATCATGGAGCGTCCGCCGGACTCGGGAGCGAGGCTGTCTGCCGGCGGAGACGGTGCAAACGAACTGTCCGGCCAGGGGCCGGAAGCCGGCGTACCTTCAGTCATCAGCGGCGGTCGAGGCGGCAACGGGCGCCCGCCGCGCCAGGTCGCGACCTCCGTGGACGAGATCGAAGAAGCCTTCCAGCGCAAGAAAAAGCGCGAACTGGAACAAGCGCGCATGGCCGGCGCTGGCGACATGCAAGTGCAACAGGTGGTGCGCTCGGGGGCGAAAGTAGGGCGCAACGATCCTTGCCCTTGCGGAAGCGGCAAAAAATATAAGAAGTGTTGCGGCGCAAATTCGTAAATTCCGGAGAGCCGATTCAGCGCTTGTAGTAGCTCGCTTGTGTGGGGGCGGTTGTGTGGGGGCGGGCGCCCTCGCGAGCCTGCCCTGAGCGAAGTCGAAGGGTCCAGGCCGAGCGCAGCTCGGCAGCTGACTGTGGTCACCGCAACTCTGGAACTGATTTCTTGCCGAGCGCACGAAACGTCATTTCCGTGGCTGGGCTGCGCGTGCGCCGCTTCCATGCAAAGAACATTGGGGCGTAGGTCTGAGTGATGTAGTCGCCGCGGCCAATCCCGAGCGCGCGCGCCGTGCGGTCAATCCAGCGCGGCCGCCCTTCGATCTCGCCGAAGTTCCCGATCGGAGTCTCATCGAGCACCACGTGGCCCGTGCCGTCGCTCCACTCCGCCCGATATTTTTCATAACGAAACGTGGGCGCGAACCCAAGCGTGCGCAAAATGGCGTCCATCTGCTGGCCGTTCTCCACCCGCGTTTCCAGTTCAGCCCGAACTTTATGGCGCCCGGCCGTGCCTTTTGCCTTGTGCGTCAGCACCCACGCCTCGCCATACTGGCGCAGCCGCAGCATTTCGCCGCGCTTGCGCAGCTTCTGGCCGGGCAGGTCGTAGAGTGCATTCATTTCGTGGGTGGAGCGGGTGAGCTGTTTGAAGCCCGCTTGCTTCAGCGCCCGGCTCAGCGCGGGCAGATTCTCAATTCGAAATTTAATTTCGATTTCCTTCGGCATGATGAAATCTTAAACGCCGAGACGCCAAGGACGCCGAGAAAAACGAATCCGGAGTTGTTGGACCCGCAGGCAGCTGCCGAGCTACGCTCGGCTTGGACCCTTCGACTTCGCTCAGGGCAGGCTCGCGAGGGCGCCCGTCCCCACACGAACTAAGGCTTCGGCTCGACCTCGGACTCTCGCTCCCGGCGATGGAACCAGCTCATGTGCGGCAGATCGTGCTCCACTTTTCGCCGTTCCGCAATCAATTCCGCCGTGATCGCGACGGCAATCTCTTCCGGCGTAATCGCCCCAATATCCAGCCCGATCGGGGCGTGGACGCGATCGAATAAATGCGCCGCCATTCCTTCCTGCTGCAGTTCTTTGAAGATGGTGATCGTTTTCCGCTTTGACCCAATCATCCCGACATAGCGCGCCGGAGTCTGCACTGCCCATCGCAGCATGCGCATATCGTCGCGGTGCCCGCGCGTGACAATCACGATGTACGAAGACTCGCCGGGCGCAAGCTGCGCCGCGGCCTTGTCGAAATCTTCGGCGATCACCTGCCGCGCCTCGGGGAAGCGTTCGCGGTTCGCATAGGTTTCCCGATCATCCACCACGGTGACGTCGAATCCGGCGATGCGTGCGACTTTGTAAAGGCTGGCTGCTACGTGACCTGCACCGAAAATATAAAGATCTGCTGGAGGCAAAACCGGCTCCACGAAAATCTCCAGCGTTCCGCCGCAGACGAGGCCGGTATCGTACTTCGGATCCTGATTCAGATCAAACGTCAGGGTTCGCGGCTTTTCCGATTCCATCACTTCGCGCGCCGCCTGCCACACCTCGGCCTCAACGCAGCCGCCGCCGATTGTCCCGACGATCGAGCCATCGTCCCGCACCAGCATCTTGGCGGTCTTGAAGGAAGGAATCGACCCGCGCGCATTCACAATGGTCGCTACTGCTCCGCGCCGCCCGTCTTTTCGCAGCCGGACGATCTCCTCGTACAAGTCCATAGCGATGATTATGGTTCGGCGAGCGGGGAAGGTCAAACCTGGGAGTCAAGGGTTGCGTAGGGACGGTCGCCCTCGGCCGTCCAAGCGACCGGAGCGGTCCCTACGCAGAGGCAAAGCAGTTTGTGCTAGCTTGTAGGGTTCCATTCCCGTTGTCCGCGCTCCAGGAGCCCCCATGAAAGCCGTGCGCATTCATCAGTTCGGTGGACCGGAAGTCCTCACTTACGAGGACGTTCCCGATCCCAAACCACGTAAAGATCAAGTTCTCATCCGTGTGCGCGCCTGCGCTCTGAATCATCTCGACCTCTGGACGCGCAAAGGCCTGCCCGGGGTTAACCTGCCGCACATCCTGGGCAGCGACATGGCGGGTGAAATTATCGAAGTCGGCGAGTACATCACCGACCTCAAGCCGGGACAGCGCGTGCTGGTGGCGCCCATGCATTTCTGCAATCACTGCGCGAAGTGTGTTGCCGGCCTGCAGAATCAGTGCCGCCAGTTCACCGTGCTCGGCAACGCCGTGGACGGCGGCAACTGCGAACTCTTCGCCATTCCGGAGGTCAATGTCATTCCGATCCCCGACTCGCTCGGTTTCAACGAGGCCGCCAGCGTCCCGCTGGTTTTTCTCACCGCGTGGCACATGCTCACGGGACGCGCCGCCATTCGCCCCGGCCAAACCGTGCTAGTGCTGGGCGCGAACTCAGGCGTGGGCATTGCCGCCATCCAGATCGCGAAACTGTTCCGCGCGCGCGTGATCGCTACCGCGGGCGACGAGCGCAAAATGGAGCGCGCCCGCGAACTCGGCGCCGATTTCGTCATCAACCACTACCAGCAGAAGATTTCTCAGGAAGTCCGCAAGATCACCAACTTTGAGGGTGTCGACATCGTTGTCGAGCACGTAGGACTGGCTACCTGGGAGGAGAGTGTCAGGTCGCTCAAGACCGGCGGGACACTCGTCACCTGCGGCGCGACGACGGGACCGAAAGTCGAACTCGATCTGCGGTTTCTGTTCTCGCGCCAACTGGCATTGCTCGGATCGTACATGGGCACGATGGGCGAACTCTATGAAGTGCTCGGCCACGTCTTCGCCGGACGCCTCAAGTCAATCATCGACCATACTTTCCCCTTGAAAGATATTCGCATTGCCCACGAGTATATGGAGAAGAGTCAGATGTTCGGCAAGATCGTGCTGAACCCATAAGAGCAAGAATGTGTGGGTTCTCCTCGATATGACGTGCCCGGGCGTTTATGACAAAGATTGACAATCTTTGATATCGACGCTAAAGTAAGAGATCAGGAGCATAACCATGAACGTCTCTCTTACCACCGAGCTTGAGAAATTCGTGAGCGCCAAAGTGGAATCGGGCCGCTACAACTCCGCAAGCGAAGTAGTCAGGGAAGCGCTCCGGCTGCTTGAAGAGCATGACCATGCGCGCTCTGTCCAGCTTGCCGGGTTCAACCAGGAGCTTGGCCGCCGTCTGGACACGCTTGACCGTGGCCAACATGTTTCCCCGGCGGATGCCCGCGCCCGGCTCAAGCGTAAATCCGAGCAGCGCCGGAAGGCCAAGGCCAACGCCTGATGCAGTACATTTTGAGCGAGGATGCCGACCGCGACCTGGATGGCATCTGGGACTATATTGCCGAGGATAATATTGACGCCGCCGACCAGTGGATAGGCAGGCTGTTCGATGCGTTCGACGCCATCGGCAACACGCCCGGCATAGGCCATAAGCGCGAGGACCTGACCGATTACCCGGTTCTGTTCTGGCCGGTCGGCGCTTACCTCGTCATCTATCGCGTCACATCGGGGCCCGTAGAGATTGTGGCCGTGACCCAGGGCGCACGCGATATTCCCGCTTTCCTGCACCGGCGGCTTTCCCTGTGATTCATTTGGCAGAAATCCGCACCGCCCGCGAGTACATGCGGAAGAGCCAGATGTTCGGCGAAATCGTCACCAACCAACGTAATGCCCGTGGCGATGGAAGCTAGCAGCGCACTGGCCCGTTTAGGAGAGGCTTCTGCGATTCCATATCTCAAGGCTGTCATAGCGCGAGAGAAGGAGGAGGCGATTCGTTCGGTGTTCGAGTTGAATCTGGAAAAGCTGGAGACGAAGGCGAAGGAGTAGACGTCGCCCCCCAGCCGCAGACAGAAGGTGGCTACCCGCGAAAGTTAACTCCCTCTGCAAATTGTTGTTGCAATCGGGCCATTTCACTCGCGGCCCGATCAATAGGTGAAGTCGCGAACGCAGGCGAAGAAATCCCTCCGCGCACTCCGCGTCCTCTGCGGTTAAAATATAGCCATGGCCCCAGAGCTCAGTTTCGGCCCCTACGTTGATATCGAAAACGGCAAGAAAGTAGTCAAGGAACTCGTCTACGGAGACGGCGTGCCCGAAGGCATCGTCATGACCACGCTCGACGCGACCGTCAACTGGACGCGCAAGAATTCGATCTGGCCGATGACGTTTGGCCTCGCCTGCTGCGCGATTGAAATGATGTCGATGGGCGCGTCTCGCTTCGATATCGCGCGCTTCGGCGCCGAAGTGTTCCGGCCGTCGCCGCGGCAGTCGGACCTGATGATTATCGCTGGCCGCGTCTCGCAGAAAATGGCCCCCGTGATTCGCCAGCTCTGGGAGCAGATGCCGGAGCCGAAGTGGGTCATTTCGATGGGGGCGTGCGCGACTTCCGGCGGCGTTTTCAATAATTACGCGCTGGTGCAGAGCGTGAACCAGGTCATTCCCGTCGATATCTATGTCCCCGGCTGTCCCCCGCGTCCCGAGCAGTTGATTTACGCGATCACGCTGTTGCAGCAAAAAATCATGATCGAACGCGGCTCGATGAAGAAGGCGTTAAACCTGGTTCCGAGTGGCGCGTAGTGGAGCGACGGGCGTCTCGCCCGTCCAGCAGTATGACGGCCTGGCGATGGCGCCCGGCTCTCCATTTCAATTTCTCACTGTTTCATTCTTGTAGCGAGCTGCCGTTCCGGCGGCGTCATCTGGTTCCAGACCGCGCTCAAATCTTTTTCCAGAATCTGATTATTCGGATCCACGCGCAGAGCCAGCGCAAACCATAAGTACGATGTTGGCAGATCGCGCGGCACACAGTGGCCGGTGGCATACATGGTTCCGAACGCGCTCCGGGCCTTGGCATTCGATTTGCTCGAAGCGGCCTTCAGATTCTTCACTGCCTCGTCGCAGTTTTCCGGCACGCCTCGCCCGTAGAGATAGGCCTCGCCTCTGCGGAAGGCCGCGTCCCCGGTGTCAGCCGCGGTCGGCGCGGGCAGTTTCGAAGCCTTGGCCGAGCTCACGCTGAGCTCGCGTTTCGCCTTGCTCTTGTCGGTCAGCGCAATCTTCGGCGGAGCCGCCGGTTTCGCCTTGGGCTTTGCTTCTGCTTCCGCGGTATTCCGGGCAGGCTCGGGACCAGCGCTTGCATTCTCGGCATGGCCCGCCGGAACTGCCGCGGGCGGAACCGCCGCCTGCGACGAGCCTGCATCGAACGCTGGAGCCGCGTTCTGGGCCGCCGGTTTCGTCGAAGGCTTCTCGGCCTGAGCTTCGCCGGCGCCCGAAGTGGCGGGCTCGGGCTTTCGACCTTCCGTCGCGCCGAGATAGTTCGTGTACGTCCACCAACCCGCTACTCCCAATGCCACAAGCAGCGCCACCAGCAGCAGGATCCGTCGGCCGCCCGTCTTTGGCTGCTCGGGCTCAAAGAAAGAATCGAAGCCGGAGAAAGCCCTGTCCCGCAGCGAGTCCATGCTCGGCTGATCCATGCTGGGCTGATTTGGGCTGGGCTGATTTGGGCTGGACTGATTTGGGCCAGGCTGATTCAAGCCCAGCATCGAGGGCCCGCTGATCGGCGGTACCGTTTTGTTTGCGGGCCTAATCTCGTTCTCTATGACGGGAGGCCGCAGCGGCCCCGGCGCATTCGCTATCTTTAATGGGACCGTTGATATGGGGTCCGGTATTGGTGAGCCCGCCGGTCGCCGAGCTTCGAGCAATGTGCCGCACATTCCACAAAAATGGAAATTGTTCGAATTGTCCTCACCGCACTTCGGGCAGATCACGCTGGTTCTCCGCTATGTACTCTCCTATAGTTTAACCCGTGCGAGCGATGCCATTAGATTCGTCTGTTCATATTAGAATTCGAGCGCCCGGTTTCCGCCCATGCCGAAAGCCTCTAAAGCCAAGCCCACGCCCGCCGTGAAGCGTTTCGAGGCCAGGCTCGAACGCCTGCGCTCAAGCCTCAACTGGATCATTATCCGCGTGCCGTTCGATGCCGCCAAACTCTGGGGGACGCGTGGCCAGATCAAGGTGAAAGGCGAAATCAACGGTTTCGTGTTCCGCACTTCACTATTTCCCACCCGAGAGGGTGGCACTTTCTGCTGGTCAACAAGCGGATGCAAAAAGGAGCGCGAGCCGCGGAAGGCAGCGTCGCCCGTTTTCAGATGGAGCTCGACCGCGAAGAACGGACCGTAACCATCCCCGATGAACTCAAGCGCATTCTCAGCCAGGGTCCTCTCAGCGAGGCTCGCTCGCTTCGCCGCTGGTATGACGAGTTGAATCATTCCACACGCAACGACATCGCCAAGTGGATCACCGAACCTAAGAGCGCCGAAGCCCGCAGCCGTCGCGCGGAACAAATTGCGGAACGCCTGCTCAACGTCATGGAGGCGGAACGGGAACTGCCACCCATTCTGCAGGTAGCTTTCGCGCGCCATCATCATCCAAGCGCCCGTGAAGGTTGGGATGGCATGTCGGCATCTCGCCGGCGCATGCACTTGTTTGGCATCTTCTACTACAGAACTCCGGACGCCCAAGCCCGCCGCATCGACAAAATGCTCGATGACGCCACCGCGCTCGCCGAGAAAATGAAGAGCAAGAAAAAGTGAGCGATATTCGGAGATAAGTTCTCAGCAAGCCTGTCCCCTAGAGCGATCTAAATCTTCGCGCACACGTCTTAACAATCGAAACGCAGGAGGGAGTGCCCACGCCAGACACCCCCAGGGGCCCGGGTTATCAATAGTTACGGGAAAACCAACGTAACCGCACGCCGCGTCTTCTTCTGCTATACTGTGGTTAACGCTTTTGCTACGGTTTGCGAGTCACGCGGGGATCCTGTTGGATCCGATACACTTCCGCCATTTCCTGCCCGCCGTTTGGTTCCAGCGCCAATTTCAATGCGAGCGGCATGCGAACTCTCGACATGAGTCTAAGAACACGAGTCTGAGAAATTGACATTAGGCCCCTCCAGAAAGAAAACAATCGAATGACCACATTTACGGAACTGCCCCTGTCTGCTGCCTTGCAGCAGAAGTTGGCGGCAGCTCAATTCATTACCCTCACACCCATCCAGGCGCGCGCCATTACTCCTGCCCTTGAAGGCAAGGACGTGATTGGCACCGCCCAAACCGGCACCGGCAAAACTCTCGCGTTCCTGATTCCGATCATCGAGATGCTGCGCGCCGAATCGTCCAAGAATGAACTGACAAAGACTGAATCATCCAAGAATGGATCAGCCCGGAACGTCCGCGCCCTGGTCCTGTTGCCCACGCGTGAACTGGCCATGCAAGTTCACGAGCAGTACGAACATCTGCGCGACAAGAACATGCCGAAGGCGGCGCTGGTGATCGGCGGCGTAGCGGAGAAGGCGCAGATCCACAGTCTCCGCTCCGGCTGCGAGTTTGTAATCGCGACTCCGGGACGCTTGCAGGATTTCATTACCCGCAAGTTCGCGGACCTGCGTCACGTGAAGATCCTCGTGCTCGACGAAGCCGACCGCATGCTGGATATGGGCTTTCTTCCCGCCATCCGGCGCATCCTGCAAATTCTGCCGCAGCGCCGGCAGACGCTGTGTTACTCCGCCACCATGGAGCAGTCGGTGGCCGCGCTGGTGAATGATTACACGCGCGAGCCGGTGCGGATAGCACTGGGCTCGGTCCTGAAGCCTGCAGAAAGCGTGCAACTCGAAGCTTATGAAGTGCGCCCGTCCGAAAAGTTGGATGTGCTCCGGCAGTTGCTGTACGAGGAAAAGGGGCAGACCCTGATCTTCACGCGAACCAAACGCGGCACGCAAAGGCTGGCCAAGGAACTCGAGCGCGATGGCTTCTCGGCCGCCCAGATTCATGGCGATCGCACGCAGTCACAACGCAACGCCGCTTTGAGCGGGTTTCAGGAAGGGCGCTACCAGGTGCTCGTCGCGACCGATGTCGCGTCCCGCGGCTTGCACGTGGATGATGTGGCGCACGTGATCAACTACGACATTCCGAAGATGGCGGAAGATTTCATTCACCGCGTTGGGCGCACCGGACGGGCCGGCTTGCAAGGCCGAGCTTCCACGCTGGTCACCGGCGCGGAGGTTCTGGAACTCCGCAATATCGAGCGCACCTTGAAGCTGCGCATCGAACGCAAGCAGGTGGATGCGTCGGCCAGCGAGCAGCGGCCCAAGCGGTTTGTTGAAAACACGCTCGCATCGCGGACTTTGACGGCTTTGCCGGGTGAGGTTTTTGTCTAGCTTTTGTTGATGGAGCGCCGGGCGTCCCCGCCCGGCCGCCGCATTGCTGGACGGGCGAGACGCCCGTCCCTCCACTAGCTTGGCGTTTAGTGATCGGCTTGTTTGCTGTGCGGTGTGATTAGTTCGACAGAATCAGTTTCGTCGTCGCTGCCGATGCCGAACAGCGCGGCCTGCTCTGCGGCGTGCTCGCGCATCTGACGCAATTCCTCCGCCTCATCCACCACTCCGCCCCCCGGCTTGTCCTCTTTCCGTTGGGTCTTGCGCTCGTTCTTGTCCCGCTGTTTCTGTTGGCGCGCTTGTTCTTTCTGACGCTTGCTAAAAGTTGATCGGCCTCGTGGCATTCACAATACCCCCGTATCTCTAATTTTTATTATTATGGCCGGCTACGTGCAGCTTCTGTAGGCTGGGCCCAGCTTTTGTCCCTGGAATAAACGACTGGAATAAAGCAGAAAATTGCCGCATTCCTCGTTTGTTTCGAGTCTTAATCATAGTATAACCTCGAACCCAGCCGTGACGCACACCATCCGCAACGAGAAGTTCTCAGTTCTCGGTTCCCAGTTCTCAGTGCGGGATGGCTCTTGGGTTTTTCTGGAACTGAAAACTACGGTAGTGGGTCAGTATGAAACGGCATCCGCCACGAAACGGATTGACAAAGGGCTTATCCTGAAAGCCTTAGCCCAAGGCTAAAAAGCAAAAATGAAACCATTCCAGATCGCGCTGTCATTCCTGCTAATAACGATCCTATGTCCTGCGCAGAACACACAGAGCATCGTTATACGGTTCCTGAATGGGAAGAACGGCAAACCCATCGGGGATAAACAGGTAACCATTGGACTCGGTAAAAGCGGAGCCGTTGCGCGAGACGCTGATTCAAAGGGCGAAATTGTATTGGACATTCCCAATGTAGAACCACGCGAACTTCGCGTTCGGCCAGATGACTACTTTGATTGTCGGTTCAAGCACGATCAGATGGGGCCGGGCGGTCTCGAATTGAAATATTCGCTAGATGAGATCATTTCCAAAGGTGTCGTAGGCAACAACCTTTGCGGCAAGGCACACGTATTACCGACCCCAGGCGTTCTCACGCTATACCTGCGCCCGAGGACTTTCATGGAATTATGGAAATTGTAGCCCTGTGGAAATCATACTGGGCCACTACCAAAACTACGTTTGGTTTGCCTCCTTCGACAGGAGCGTGTTACCATCGAAAGCGTTACGAAAACGAGAAGAGACAGGAGTGCAACAGGTTAGTGCTAGCCAGAGAGCAAAAGCAATCCGTCGTTGACACGTATCGCACGCACCCTACCGATACCGGCAGTCCCGAAGTTCAAATCGCCCTGTTGAGTGAGCGCATTGGTCAGTTGACGGAACACTTCAAAACGCACCAGAAAGACCACGGCTCGCGCCGCGGACTTCTCATGATGGTGAGCCGGCGTCGTGGCCTGCTCGACTACTTGAAGAAGTACGACTCGGAACGGTACAAAACCGTTATTTCCAAGCTCGGCATCCGCAAATAAGAGCGCGACCGGTTCCGTGTGGAGCCGGTTCCAGACTGGTTTTCCAGAATTGGGTTTCCAGATCACGAGAGCCTTAGCAAAGTGCGTTCCCAACCGCCGCCTGGCATCCACCTGTTCGCGCGAACTCCACGCCCGCGCTTGCCCTTCTGCCCACAAAGGATGATCTATGAAGCCTGAAGTTACCAAAATTTCCGTCGAAATCGCAGGCGGAAAACACCTCTCTATTGAAACCGGAAAACTTGCCAAGCAGGCCGGCGGTTCGGCCGTCGTGCGCTTCGGCGAAAACGTTGTTTTCGCCGCCGCTACCGCCAATCCCGAACCCCGCCTGGGCATCGACTTCTTCCCGCTCACTGTTGACTACCGCGAGTACACCTATGCCGGCGGGCGCATCCCCGGCGGCTTCATCAAGCGCGAAGGGCGCATGAGCGAGCGCGAGATCCTCACCAGCCGCCAGATTGACCGGCCGGTCCGTCCGATGTTCGCCGAAGGCTTCAAGTGCGAGACCCAGGTCATCGCTTTCGTCCTGTCTGCCGACACGGAAAACGATCCCGATGTCTGCGCCATTAACGCCAGTTCGGCTGCCTTGACCATGTCCGACATTCCGTTTCTCGGCCCGATCGGTGCCGTGCGCGTCGGCCTGATCGACGGCCGCTTCATCGCCAACCCCACCTACACCGAAATGCGTGATGGCCTGCTCAACATCATGGTCGTAGGCACCGCCGATGCGATTGTCATGATCGAGTCTGGCGCGAAAGAAGTAAAAGAAGAGACGGTGGTGGACGCGATCGAATTCGCGCACACCGAGATCAAAAAGATCTGTGCCGGCATCAATGAACTGCGCAGCAAGGTCGGCAAGCCGAAGCGCCCGGTGACGCCGCCGGAATTCGACGACACTTACTTCAAAGGCCTGGAATCGCAGATCGGCCTACGGCTGGCCGAGGCTCTTGACACCGCGAAACATCCGAAATCCGAGAGCCACGAATTGGTCCGCACCTTGGAGAAGGAACTGCTGGCTGCGATCCCGGAAGACGATGCCGCCGCCAAGGCCAAGCTGAAAGAGTATTACGAAGTGCTGCGCGAGCGCATTTTCCGCAACCAGGTAATCGATCACAAGCATCGTCCCGACGGTCGCGCCTTCGACCAGATCCGCGAGATTTGGATCGAAGTCGGTGTTCTACCGCGCGCGCACGGCAGCGCAGTCTTCACCCGCGGCGAGACTCAGGCCTTAGTCACCACCACGCTCGGCACCAGCGACGACATGCAGCGTCTCGAGGGCTTTGAAGGCGAAGCTAAGAAGCGCTTCATGCTGCACTACAACTTCCCCCCGTTTTCCGTGGGAGAAGTCGGGTTCATGCGTGGCGCCGGACGCCGCGAAATCGGCCATGGCGCACTCGCCGAGCGTGCTATTTCCTCCGTCCTTCCGACCGAAGACAACTGGCCTTACGCCATGCGTGTCGTCTCCGACATTCTGGAGTCGAACGGATCGTCGTCGATGGCCACGATTTGCGGCGCCTCGCTCTCGCTGATGGATGCGGGCGTGCCCTTGAAGGCTCCGGTGGCCGGGGTTGCGATGGGATTGGTGAAGGAAGGCGAGCAATACGCCATCCTGACCGACATTGCCGGCGCCGAAGATCATTACGGCGACATGGACTTCAAGGTTGCCGGAACCAAAGACGGCATCACCGCGCTGCAGATGGATATTAAAGTTGCGGGCATCACTCCGCAGATCATGCGCGAGGCGCTGGCGCAGGCGCAGCGTGGGCGGTTGTTCATTCTCGGAAAGATGGACGAAGTTCTGACCGAGCCGCGCGTGAAGGTTTCAGCGTATGCGCCTCGTATCTACACCCTCCAGATTCCGGTCGACAAGATTCGCGACGTGATTGGGCCCGGTGGCAAAATGATTCGCAGCATCATCGAGCAGACGGGCGTAAAGATCGACGTGGAAGATTCCGGCAAGGTCAACGTGGCTTCGAACGATGAAGTCTCGGCGAACAAGGCTTTGCAGATTATCCGCGATCTGACGGCTTCGGCCGAGGTGGGGAAGACTTATCTCGGTAAGGTCAGCAGGCTGGCCGATTTCGGCGCGTTCGTAGAGATTCTGCCGGGCCTGGACGGGTTGCTGCACATCAGCGAAGTCGCCGAGCACAGAATCAAGGATGTTCGCGATGAACTGAAAGAAGGCGACCAGGTGCTGGTGAAAGTTCTGGCCGTCGAAGGCAACCGGATCAAACTGTCCCGGAAGGCAATTCTGAAAGAGCAGCGAGCCAAAATGGGCGGCGGAACTCCGCCTCCGGGAACAACCGACGAGGCAGCGGACGCGGCGCCGTTAACGCCACAGGGCGCACCCACAGGAGTACCCACAGCAGTAATCGAAGGCGGCGCGGATTTCGATGCGGATGATGAGCCGAACTTCAACCGTGTGGATGGAGTCGTTGCCTCGGTTGAGGCGGGCGCCGCGCGTCCAGAAGGCACGCGTGAGGGACGTCCCGGCGGCGGTGGTGATCGTGATCGTAATCGCCGGCGGCGCGGTCGCGGCCGTGGTCCCGGCGGTCAGGGAGGTCACGGTGGTGGCCACTCTGGCGGTGGTGGCGGACGCGGACGAAGGTAGGATCACCTCGGGCAGGGCACGACTTCACAGCCGTAAGAGTGGGCCGTAGCGATGCGGCCCTTTTTCTTTGGGATGGCTTACCGTCATGATTGGGCGGGGGCTGCGGCTCGTTTGGGGAAGATGTTGCCAACGCGGCGGATCTCGGCGCCCACGGCTTTCAGTTTTTCTTCGATGTTCTCGTAGCCGCGGTCCAGGTGATAGACGCGGTCGATGATGGTCTCGCCATCGGCGACCAGGGCAGCGAGCACGAGCGAGGCTGAGGCGCGCAAGTCCGAGGCGAGAACGGCGGCGGCGCTGAGCGGAGTTCCGCCGCGGACGATGGCTCGGCGCCCTTCGATCTTGATGTTGGCGCCCATGCGCACCAGTTCCTGCGCGTGCATGAAGCGGTTCTCGAAAATGTTTTCCGTGATGATCGACGTTCCTGCGGCCTGCGTGGTGAGCGCCATGTATTGCGCCTGCATGTCGGTAGGGAACCCGGGATATTCCTCGGTGTTCATGTCGGCGGCTTCGAGCGGCTGATCTCCCATGACGCGGACGGAGTCGGCCTTCACCGAAGTCTTCACGCCGGTTTCCGCGAGCTTCTGCAGGATGCCGCTAAGGTGCGCGGGATCGCAGCCCGCAACGTTGACGTCCCCGCCGGTGAGGGCTCCCGCGATGATGAAGGTTCCGGCTTCGATGCGGTCGGGAATGATGCGGTGCCGAGCGCCGTGCAGCTTGCTGACCCCCTTCACGCGGATCGTGGACGTGCCGGCGCCTTGGATTTTCGCGCCCATAGCGTTGAGCAGTGCGGCAAGGTCCGCGACTTCAGGTTCGCGGGCGCAGTTCTGCATGATGGTCTCACCATCGGCAAGCGTGGCGGCCATCAGCACATCCTCTGTGCCGGTGACGGTAATTTTGTCGAACGCAACTTCGGCGCCACGAAGGCGGTCGCCTTTTAGCGGATCAGTGACGGCCTCGACGTAGCCGTGCTCCTGCGTGATTTTGGCGCCCAGACGTTCCAATCCTTTGATGTGGAGATCGATGGGGCGGGCGCCGATGGCGCATCCGCCGGGCAGCGAGACGCGGGCGCGGCCACAGCGGGCTACGAGCGCTCCCAGAACGAGTGTGGAGGCCCGCATCGTCTTGACCAGCTCATACGACGCTTCGGGCGCGGCGAGCGTGCGTGCGCAAATTGTTGTCCGATGATGGGCGCGTCCGTAGCCGAGTTCGACCTCAGCGCCCATTGCCGCAAGAAGCTTGCGCGTGGTCTCGATGTCGCGCACCTGCGGGATGTTTTCAAGAATCACCGGTTCGTCGGTGAGCAAGGCTGCCGCCATGCAAGGCAGCGCCGCGTTCTTCGCGCCACTGATGCGGACAGTGCCGAGCAGCGGGTTGCCACCTCGGATTACGAGCTTATCCATACAGTGCGTTTTCGGAAATCAGGATCGCCTTCATTCTAACTATGATTGCGGGGCGGCTGCTGCTAGAAGTTCGATTTGAACTCCCGCCGCGCGCTTCCCCCCTGTCCCCTGTGGTTACGCTTTTTCACCGTTACAATCTAGACTCCGATCCATGCTTTGCCAGCGTTATCGCTCTGCGGACTTGACCTTGGGATTCTCTCAGGGCAACGACGGCATCGGCGCGACTGACGTCGGCCTTGGCCATTACCAGGGCTACCGGGACGCGACCTTTTGCGGCGGCTAGGAGTTTGCGCGCTGCTCGGTGGTCTAGTCCGGCGGCTTTTTCCAGGATGCCCACTCCGCGTTCGACCAGCTTCTCATTCTTCGGACTGACGTTGACCATCAGGTTGCCGTAGACGTATCCGAGACGGGTCATCGCCCCGGTTGTGAGCGTGTTCAGGATCATCTTCTGCGCGGTGCCGGCTTTCATTCGAGTCGAGCCAGCGACAACTTCCGCACCGACGTCCGCGACTATGGCTACGTGCGCGGCTGTGCCGAGCGGGGATTTTGAGTTGCAGACGACGGCAACCGTTTTTGCGCCGTGTGCTCGCGCATATTCAATGGCGGCGATGGTGAACGGAGTGCGTCCGCTGGCAGCGATGCCTACGACGACATCTTTTTTTGTTGGTCTCTTCTTCGCGATCGCTCTGCGGCCTAGCTCGCGGGAATCTTCGTCGGCTTCCACGGCTGTGCCCAGCGCTTTTGGGCCGCCGGCGATGATGAATTGGACCATGTGCGGGTCGACGTCAAACGTGGGTGGACATTCGACAGCGTCGAGGGCGGCGATGCGTCCACTGGTTCCGGTGCCTATGTAGATGAGGCGCCCGCCTTGGCGGAGCGCCGCGGCGATCAGATCGATCGCGTGCGCAATCTGCCGGAGAGCGCCCTTCACGGCGGCGGCGACCTTCGCATCTTCAGCATTGATGATGCGCGCTATTTCAAACGCGGACTTCTGATCGAGATCGGCGGAGGCGGAGTTTGTTTTCTCGGTACCGAGGCGGCGGAGATTTATGCTCCTTGCTTTGCGTCTCAAGGCTTTGCGTTTCAAGCTGTTTTCTCCAAGACTTCAATCACCGCGTCGTGAAACGCTGGACGTACTTGTTTGATTGCCTGGTTCTCGGAGTCAGGCCAGGTGCGGTTGGTGAGCAAAGTTATCGAAAGTTGGCGGTCCGGGTCGATCCACAGGGACGTGCCGGTGTAGCCGAGGTGTCCGAAGGAACGGGATGAAAAATATTTTCCGGATTGCGAGGGTGCCGAGGGCGTGTCCCAGCCCAGCGCTCGGGAAGTGCCTTCGGGGGCGGATTCCCGGCGCGAAAAGAGTTCGATGGTCACGGTCGAAGATCGGAGGATGGGGTGTCCGCCGTTGAGCATGGCGTGAGCGAAGATGGCTAGATCTTCGGCGGTCGAGAACAGGCCGGCGTGTCCGGCAATGCCGCCGAGGACGCTCGCGTTTTCGTCCTGCACCTCGCCCTGGATGATGCGGTGGCGGAAGGTGCGATCATCGGCTGTTGGCGGGATAGAGTTCTTCAAAGCGTGCCCGGGATTGAAGGTGGTATGAGTCATGCCGAGCGGACCGAAGATTTCGCGCTGGCAGAATGCGTCGAGGGATTCATCGGCGAGGCGCTCGAGGACGACGCCGAGAACGATGAAGCCGATGTCGCTATACTCGGCGCGTGCGCCGGGATCGGCGGCAAGCGGCGTGGTGAAAGCGGCTCGCAGAAGGCCTTCACGAGACTGTGCGCGCAGGAAAAGCTTTTCGTAGGCGGGCAGGCCGGAAGTGTGCGCGAGCAGCATGCGCACGGTGATTTCGCGTCGGCGAGGGTCATTGTCGGCGAATCGGTCGACGAATTGTCCGGCGAATTCGGGGACGATGGCGGTGACCGGCGTTTCGAGATCGAGCAGGCCGCGCTCGTAGAGAATCATGGCCATGGTGGTTGTGGCGAGGACTTTGGTGAGCGACGCGAGATCGAAGAGGCTCGCGGTGGTAACTTCGGGCGCCCCCGGATCGTAGGTGAAGCGCCCGAGGGCCTTGTGGGCTATGAGTTCTCCGCGAACCGTGACGGCGAGCGAGCAGGCGGGGAAGGCGCGCTCAGCAATGGCCTTTTCCAGGATGCTGAAAGCGCCGCGAAACCGATCATCCTGCGCAACGAAATTGCGCACCAGGAAGGAAAAGCCAGAATCTCGATTGGGCAGCGTCAGGTTCAAGGGTGTTTTGCGAACTGATGGGGTTATAGCAAAGGCGGCGAGTAGAGGCAAACGGGGAGTTACTTTGAGAGCATCGTTTGTAACCTTCAGCCTTGAGCCGCGTCTCGGGGGTCATGTAGAGTCACAGGAGACGTGAAACACTTACCGAACAATCTGCTGTTCTTCGCTCTCGTGTCCGCTCTTCTGTTTTCTGCCGCCGCGTTCTCCGAGACTTCGCTTGATGCGCGCCTTGCCATTCTCGACCCCATCATCAACGACGCCATCGCCCAGCAACAGATTCCGGGCGCTGTTCTTATCGTTGGCCATGATGGTCGGGTGGTGTATCGCAAGGCGTATGGCAGCCGGGCGATCGAACCTCGGCGGGAGCCGATGACGCTCGATACGGTGTTTGATTGTGCGTCGCTTACGAAAGTGTTGGCAACAACTACGGCTGTGATGCAGCTTTGGGAGCAGGGAAAGTTTTGGATGAACGATCCTGTGGCGAAGTACCTTCCCGAGTTTGGGCAGAACGGGAAGCAGGATATTACGATCCGGCAATTGCTGGTGCACTACTCGGGCCTCGGTCCGGATTTGGATTTGACGAAGTCGTGGGAAGGGAAGGAGACGGCGTATCGGATGGCGTTTGAGGGGGCGCCGGAGCGGGCTCCGGGAGCGGCGTTCGTTTATAGCGATATCGACTTCGTGGTGCTGGGAGCGCTGGTGGAGCGGCTTTCAGGCGAGGCGCTCGATGAGTATGCGGCGAAGCATATTTTTGCACCGCTGGGCATGAAGGAGACCCGGTTCATTCCTCTGCCGTCGCGGGAGCCGGGCATTGCTCTGACCCGCATTGCTCCAACCCGCATTGCCCCAACCGAAGACGAGAAGCATCACCCGCTGCGCGGCGTGGTGCATGATCCCGCGGCTCGCCGGATGGGCGGCGTGGCGGGTCATGCGGGAGTATTTTCTACCGCCGATGACCTGGCGCTTTTTGCGCAGGCGCTGCTGGATGGCGGGCGAGGCATACTGACTCCGGCGACGATTGCGAAGATGACGGCGCCACAACAGCCAGCGAATGGGACTGCGCTTCGCGGATTTGGATGGGACATTGATTCTCCTCTTTCTACCAACCGCGGAGAACTGCTGCCCGTGGGCGGTTACGGGCATACGGGATTCACGGGGACTTCGCTGTGGATTGATCCGGCGACAAAGACTTATATCGTGCTGTTGACGAACGCAGTGCACATGAACACGCTGCCGGCGAAGGAGAAGGGAAGCGCGGTCGCGCTTCGGGCGAAGGTGGCGACGGCGTTGGCGGCGGCGTTGGCGCTCGATCCGGCCGAAGCGGAGAAGATGCGGGTGGCAACCATCACCGGCTATAACGAAATGCAGAGCGCGGCGCGCAAGCTGGCGGTGCGGAATGGAACGGTGAAGACGGGAATTGACGTGCTCGAGGAGACGAAGTTCGCGGCACTGCATCCAGCCAGGGGCGGGTCGCCGCGAAGCATTGGACTGCTGACGAATCAGACCGGCGTGGACTCGGAAGGGCGCCGGACGATTGACGTGCTGGCGAACCTGCCGGGGATTTCGCTGGATGCGATTTTCAGTCCGGAACATGGAGTGACGGGAACGCTGGACACGACGGACATCAAGAATGCGAAGGATGCGGCGACCGGAGTTGCGGTCTACAGCGTGTACGGAGCGAGCGAGGCGGCGCGGCGTCCGCCAATGGACGTGCTGAAGCGGCTGGATGCCGTTGTGATCGATCTGGCGGATGCGGGCGCGCGCTTTTACACCTTCGAGACTACCACGGGATATTTTCTGGAAGCGGCCGCGAAGGCGGGAATTGAAGTGGTCATTCTGGATCGGCCGGATCCGATTACGGGCTCGTTTGTGCAAGGGCCGGTTTCCGATTCCCCGTTTTCCGTTTCCGATAACGGGCGGGAAAGTTTTACGAATTACTTTCCCGAGCCGGTGCGCCACGGAATGACTCTGGGTGAGCTCGCGAAAATGTTTAATGCCGAGCGACACATTGGGGCGCGGCTTGAGGTGGTTGCGATCGAAGGTTGGCAGCGGGGCGACTGGTTCGATTCGACGGGTCTCGCGTGGGTGAATCCTTCGCCCAATCTGCGAAATTTGACCGAGGCGGCGCTTTATCCCGGGGTGGCACTGATTGAAGGCACGAATGTTTCGGTGGGGCGTGGGACGGACACGCCGTTCGAAGTGGTGGGTGCACCCTGGATCAAGAGCAGGGAATTGGCCGCTTACTTGAACGGCCGCGGCATTCAGAGTGTGCGTTTCGTTCCCATTGTTTTCACTCCGTCATCGAGTAACTTTGCGGGAGAACGGTGTGAAGGCGTGAATCTGATTGTCCTGGGTCGCAATACTCTGGAGTCGCCAGAACTTGGGATTGAGCTGGCGTCGGCGCTGCATAAGCTGTATCCGAACGAGTTCAAGATGGAGCGGATGGCGGATCTGCTGGTGAGTCAGGCGGTGTTTGAGGCGATCGAGGCGGGAGAGGACCCGAGACGGATTGCCGAAGACTGGCAGGAGCGGCTGGAGGGATTTGTGCGCCTCCGGGAAAAGTATTTGTTGTACAAGTAACGCCGCGTAACTTTCAACGCAAGTACCAAGACATGCGCTGTAACCCGTGGTCTCGCGCGGACTCCTCAGCTACAATGACTCCGGGGTACGCAGGTTGACCATGTCCGAAAATCTATTTCGCATTCCGAGTCCGTTTTATCGTTGCGCCGGTCCGAATTGTGGGGTGTTAAAAGGCGGGAGCGACCGCTGGTGGATAATGTGGAGCTCGTTTGACGATTACGAATTGCCGGTGATGCATCTGGCACCCTGGGACGAAAAACTGGCTTTGCAGGAAGGCGCGATGCATGTTTGCGGCGAGGGGTGCGCGCAGAAACTGCAGTCGCAGTTCATGGGGAATGTAATCGAGAACCGGACGCGTAGAAGTAGTGGTTAGGGCTGGTTTCATAAATTGCCTTTCGGCAGGGCACGGCTTCAGCCGTGCCGTTCACGGTCTGGAAGAATGCGGGCTTTAGCCCCTGAGGGACGTGCCTTCCGAGCTGGAAGGCATTTATGAAACCAGCTCTCGGCTGGTTAGCGGAAGAACAACTATCTATCAGTTCTTGGTTGAAGGTTAGCAGCTAACCGGGCACTCTGGCGGGCGCATCTGAGTTCGCAAGCGTATTGCTAAGTGTCCTGAAGAGGTGGGTTTTCAATGAAGATCCGTGCTGCGTGTTTTTGCGTTTTGCTGCTGGCGGGGATCGCGTCGGCACAGACGTCTTTGGCCCCGGATCCGGCTGCGCCCTCGGCGGAGTCCGGAAAGGCTACGCTGACCATTCCGGCGGGAACGAGGGTTCCACTATCGCTGAAGCAGGCGATTTCAACGAAGACGGCTAAGGACGGAGACCCGGTTTACGCCGAGACTGCCTTTCCGTTTGTGGTCAACGAGCGGGTCGTGATTCCGGCGGGGACTTACATCCAGGGAAAGATCGAGCGCGCGCAGCGCGGTGGGCACGTAAAGGGCCGCGCCGAGGTGCTGATCCACTTTACCTCGATGATTTATCCCAACGGCTATACGGTGATGCTGGGGGGCTCGGTCGAGAATACGCCCGGGGCCGAGAAGACGTCGATGAAAGATTCGGAAGGGACGATTCGGCAGGATAGCGATGCCGGGAAAAAAGCTAAGGAAGCTGCCGAAGGGGCAACCACGGGAGCGGTGATCGGTGCGATAACCAACGGGGGAAAAGGAGCCGGAATCGGAGCGGGAGTTGGAGGCGTCGCTGGGCTGGCGGTAGGAATGCTGTCGCGCGGCGCCGACGTGAGGCTGGAGCCGGGGACTTCGATCGAGATGGAGATCCAGCGCGAGGTGACGGTGGATGCGAGCCGTGTTTCCTCACGACGTGAGGTCATTGTCCGCAACGACTAGAGCAGATCCAGCGTCGCTGTATCCCGCTCGTGTGGGGACGGGCGTCTCGCGAGCCTGCCCTGAGCGTAGTCGAAGGGTCCAGCCTGGCGGGGACGCCCGGCTCTCCACCGGCCATCTTCTATTTCAATACAAACATAGCGTTCACGTGCGCGGTGACCGTCACGTTGTGGGGCGAGAATTCCTCGGTCGGGGCGGGGCTTTGCCCAGCCGCCTTCATTGACATCGCAACTCGC
Source organism: Terriglobales bacterium (assembly GCA_049511255.1). Classification (GTDB taxonomy): domain Bacteria; phylum Acidobacteriota; class Terriglobia; order Terriglobales; family Acidobacteriaceae; genus Acidiflorens. Next base: position 44,254 of record JBEKYF010000014.1, read on the forward strand.
GGCATGGGCGCGAAAACGCGAATGTTCTCGAAAGTATCGACGGACGCATAGGAGAGTTCGCCGAGCGTGCGTCCGCTGACAGTGGCGAGAGACTGCGCGGAAGCGCGGGCGCGCCGGTAGGCGTCGGCGACGGCTTTGCTCTTGGCCTCTTCGGTCGAGTCCAGCGTGTAGCTGAGAGATAAAGACTGGCTTTCACCGACGACGCTGGTGTCGGCAAGCTGCTGGGTGACCGGGCCGATCTTGGAAAAATCCTTGAGCTTCAAGCTGACGCTGGTCGTGACCTGGTAGCCGATAACTTTGTGCTTCGGATTTTTCCAGTCGTACTGGGGATTCACCGAGAAGAAGCCGATTTCCGCAGACTTGGGATCGATGCCGTTGGCGCGCAGAACCTGGCGCGTAACCTCGGCTTGTTTAGCGGCTTGGTCGTATGCGTCCTTGGCGCTGTCGGCTTGGGCCGAGATGTTGAACTGGATGAGCGCGATATCCGGCGCGGTTTCAAATTTGCCATCGGCGCCGACGAAAATGGTGTTGGGCAGCGGATTGAGCGTGGGACCCTGCGCAATCGAGAGAACACTTAGAACGAGAATGGCGCAAAGCGTGACAAAGATAGTTTTCATCGGATTTCTCCTGAATCTTATATGTGGAGAGCCGGGCGTCCCGCCCGGCCGCCCCACTGCTGGACGGGCGAGGCGCCCGTCGCTCCACGACTAGCGGTTATGGGCGGCAGAATCCCTTTTTCCGGCAAACTCCTAAAGCTTCGGTTATACACCTCTGTCATTAGTACGCGACGAGCTTCCCGAATTGCAATCGAAAGGAGTGAAAACGAGGAAAATTGCGGGACAAGAAGGACGACGCCGAGACGCGGCAAGCCGCGTCTCTACCGGGAAAGTTGAGCAGCAACGAGCGTCAATGCGAGGGAATCCGCAGCGCGCGATCGAGGCGTACCTCGAGGGTGGTTCCTTTTTCCAGCCGGAGGTTGCGATTGGCTAGCAGGCTGGCCATGGCTCCGGCCGCAGCGCCGGCTCCTCCTCCGGCGCCGGCTCCTTTCTCACCTCCCGCGGCTGCGCCAACCCCGGAGCCGATGACTGCGCCGACGGCCGCGTCTTCGACCGTGTGCTTCACACTCGGTCCCTCGCGTTCGATTTCACCCTCGGAGCCGGGCGCCTTGAGACCGCGTTCGCCGGGCACTCCGGTGACGGTCGCGATCACCGCGACCCACCCGTGGTTGGTTTCGATTTCGTCGAAGCTGAGCAGCAGGCGTGCGTGCAGGCCCTGCTCCAGGGAACTGACGTGACCCTTAATTTTCTTGCCACGGGGAATCACGTTGCCATTGGCGGAGACGAGATCTTCGTCCAGCTGAGCTCTGAAATGTTGGCCCGCATGCAGTTCGGTGGTGTCGAGTTTGTCCTGCAGGCGGACGAGGAAGCTCGTACCTTCCGGGACAGCGTTCGGCGGAGCCATGGGCGCAACCGCCGGATCGCTTGCTTGGGCGAACAGTGCCTGGGCCAGCAGTGACGTTGTAGCGGTCAAAAAGAGTATTCCGACCCACGATGAAAGTTTGTTCACGATGACCTCGCAAAATTTCTGATGCAGCAATATAAAACCTGCCCGCCAGATGTGAAACCGGCACATTCTGGCGGGCACGGGCTATTTACCCCAGAACGGCGGAACACGCCCGTGGTGGGGGCTGTATGGTTTGACTTCACTGTCTCTGTTGGATGAGCGGACCGGGGCAAAACGATGCCTGGCTATCTGGCGGGAAATGCCGGTCTGAGTGAGACGCTTAGCGTTGCAAGCTCAGCCAGCATTGTCCGTGATTAGACCTTCGGGAAAGACTGGTTCGGCTCATTCGGGTTCTTCTCATTGATGTCTTTCCGCAGGTCTTCCCAGATATTGTCGGGCATTTCGAGGAAAACCTTGACGATCTTGGGATCGAACTGGCGGCCGGACCAGAGTTTGATTTCCTCGCGGGCAGCCTGAAATGATTGTGCGGGGCGGTAGGGGCGATCCATAGTCATGGCGTCGAGCGTGTCGGCGATCGAGAAAATGCGCGCGCCAAGCGGGATCTCATCGCCCTTCAGGCGACGGGGATAGCCTGATCCGTCATAGTGCTCCTGGTGGGCGTAAACGATTTCCGCAGCCTCACCCAGAAAAGGGATCTTGGAGAGGATCTTGTAGCCGCGGTAGCAGTGCTCCTTCATCTCCTCCATTTCCTCGGCCGTGAGCTTGCCTGGCTTGTTCAGGATCTTGTCCGGAATGGCCATCTTGCCGATATCGTGCAGGAAAGCTCCGCGCGCGATCACTCTGATTTCTTCTCTTGACAGGCCCATTTTGCGTGCAATGGCGATGGTGAATGCGGTAACGCGCTTGGAGTGGTCCTCGGTCTCGGCGTCCTTGGCGTCGAGCGCGCCGCCCAGGGCTTCGAGCATCATGTCATAGGACTGCTCCAGGTCGGAAAGCGCCGTTTTCCATTGCTGGGTGCGGGCGGCAACCAGCGACTCGAGGTTGGTGCGATAGGCATCGTTTTCGCGCTTGAGGCGGCGATTCTCCAGCGCACGGCGGACCGTGTGCAGCAATTGCTCTCGCTCGAAAGGCTTAAGCACGTAGTCGTACGCGCCATGGCGCAGGGCCTGCAGAGCGACCTGAATGTCGTGCACCGCAGTGACCATGACGATCGGCATGTCAGGGTAACGTTCCTTGGCACGTTCCAAAAGGCCCATCCCATCCATTTCGGCCATCATCAGGTCGGAGAGGACGAGATCGAATTCGTCACCCGATTCCAGAATCGCGAGGGCTTCGACGCCACTGGCGGCCTGGCGAGTCTGAAAATGGGCCCCGCCAAGCATGGAGGAAACAATCTCCCGGATTGTTTCCTCATCGTCCACCACGAGGATGCGGTCATTTGGCATGGCGCTGAGCGTATGTATCGCTCATTTTAGGCTACGACTTCACATTCCGAAAGTAACCAACGGGAGACGGAAATCCGGTAACGAGGGGCGGCAAGCGTGATATTTAAAAAGCTTAGGTGTTCGTGCGTTCATTTATGGCTCCTGCCCTGCTATTTGGGAAATCGGTTGGTTTAGCGACCGTCCCCTGGTTCACCGTTCACTGGTTGACGGCGCGGGAAACGGCCGCCTTGATCATGGTGGTGGTCAGTCTGCTTTTCTTCCGGGTTTTTCGCGAACGATGTCTGTTGGCGTGGGGAGCGGGCTGGCTCGCCTATGGGGCGTTTCTTTGGGCGGGAGCGGCCGAGTTGCACGGCGCGTCGAAGTCGATGGCGGCATTCGCGCAAGCCGACTTTGTGCTGGCGATAGGGTTGTTTGCGGCGGCGGCGCTGATCTCGGCGCAGGCGCGGCGAGCGCTGACCGTGTTTGTGGCTGTCTCCTGGGTGCTGATGGTCTGCGCCGCCATGCGGCCGCTGTATTTTCCGGATTCGAAGGCTCTCGGGCTGGGGTTGGAAATATCATGCCGGTTGATTGCGGCCGGGGCCGCTGTCGAACTGCTGCGCTACCGGTTCGGGCGTATTGGGTTGGGGCCTTTCCTGTTCGGCGCCGGCCTGCTGACCTTGAATCTGCACTGGCCTCCATTTACCAGTCGCGTTCCGAGTGAGGGTTACCTGTGGGCGGAAGTGCTGTTTGGTTCGAGCATCTTGCTGGTAGTGCTGGATGACTCGTGGCTGCGCACGCGCCGGCTCGCGGTCCTGAACGAGTTGGCGGCCACGATTGCGCGCGGCCAGAATCATGCCCCGATGATGCAGACTGCGCTGGAGAAATTGAAAGCCGTCGTGGGCGCGAAGGCAGCGTGGTTCCAGTTGATGGAAGACGACCATCTGGTGCCAACGCAGCATGCCGGCCTGTCGCCCGAATTTCTGCGAGCTATCGGGCAAGCCGAGATGGGGCAAGCCGGGACGGATGAAACCGAGGCCCGCGTCCTCCAGGACAACCGGGCGGCGGTGATGAAACTTTCGGAGATCCCGGAGCCGGAGCGGGAACAACTGCGGAAGCGCGGCATTCATCACGTGGTGCTGCTGCCCGTGCTGGGCAAGAAGTCAGTAATCGGCATGCTGTCGTTTGGCTGCTCGGGCAACCCGCACCACACTCGGGAAGAACTGGATTTTCTGGAAACGGCCTCCCAGAAGCTGGGTATTGCGGTAGAGAATCTGCGCTTGCTGGAGCAGGTGCTGCGCTCGCAGCGGCAGTGGATGAATACCTTCGATTCCATCCAGGATCTGATTCTGGCGCACGACGCCGACTTCCGCATCCTCAAGACCAATCAGGCCCTGCTGCAGCGGCTGGAACAGGCGCCGGCCGATGTATTGGGCAATCTTTGTGAAGAGGTTCTGCCGCAATTGCGCGCCTGGAGCGGATGCCCGTATTGCGAACGCGGCTCGGGGCTGACGGAAGGAATGGATCCGTGTTTCGGCGGCCAGTCGGTGGTTTCGACTTCATCGTATGCCGAGCAGGGAGGCCAGCAAAAGGGCACCATCCACGTAGTGCACGATACGACCGCGCGTCAAGTGGCGGAAGAAAAGTACCGCATGCTGTTTGAGCAGGCGCAGGAAGGCGTGTTCGTAGCCACGCCGGATGGCGAGTTGCTCGACTGCAACGACGCCTTTGTCACCATGCTCGGTTACGGCAGCCGCGACGAGTTGATGGCGCTCGACATGGGCAGCGTCCTGCACGCGGTTCCCGAGGAGCGGGAGGCTTTTCGCAAGGAAATTGAGGCGCACAACTACGTGCGCAACTTTGAAATCACGGTGCGGCGCAAGGACGGCACGCTGCTGGCGGTGGCGCAGAGCTGCTTTGCCACGCGCGATTCGGCCGGAAACATTGAGCGCTATCAGGGCTTCGTTCTCGACATCACCGAAAAGAAACGCTCGGAAGATGAGATGCGGCGGCGCAATCGCGAGTTGAACGCGCTCAATGCGATGGCCGTCATCGCGACCCAGTCGTTCGATCTGGATGAAATTTTGAACTTGACGCTGCGCCAGGTGATCTCGCTGTTTGGCGCGGAGACCGGCTCGGTCTATCTGGCAGCGGAACCCGATGGCACCTACCGGCGGCGCGCGGGTTGGGGCCCGCGCAGCGAGGCGCGCGTCCGCATGGCTGAAGTCGTCTTTCCGGAAGGCTTGGGCGATCTGGTAATGCGCTCGCGAGCGGAAGTGGTGACCCAGGATTTTCTGCCCCACCTGCCCCCGGCGGTGGTCGAGTTTGTGTGTGCGGACCGGTTGCCCTTCTGGATCTGGGTTGTGCTCTGGAGCAAGGACAAACCCATCGGCATCATGGGTATTGCCAGCAAGGAAGACCGGCACTATTCGAGTAACGATGAAAATCTGCTGGTCGCCATCAGCCGTCAACTGGCCACCACGATAGAGAAAGTCCAGCTCTACGAGGAGACTTGCCGGGCGTACGAAGACTTGCGGCGGACGCAGGAGCAACTGCTGCAGAGCGAGAAGATGTCGGCGGTCGGCCAATTGATTTCCGGTGTCGCGCATGAGTTGAACAATCCGCTGACCGCAATCCTCGGTTACGCGCAACTGCTGGAAGGCGCGGGCCTTGATCATCAGTCGGCCGACTATGTGCGCAAGCTGTTCAAGCAGGCCCAGCGAACGCACCGCGTGGTACAGAATCTGCTTTCTTTTGCCCGCCAGCGCAAGCCGCAGAAGCAGGAAGTGGACTTGCGCAAGGTGCTGGAAGAATCCCTCACGCTGCGCGAATACGATTTGAAGGTCAACAACGTTTCGCTGGAACGCGACATTCCCGATGACTTGCCCTCGGTCGTGGCCGATCCGCACCAGTTGGAGCAGGTCTTCCTGAACGTTATCAACAACGCGCTCGATGCCATGGTAGAAGGCAGCGGCAGCGGTGTCTTGAAAGTGCGCGTGTTCAGGAAGGATGCTTACGTGTGCGTGGAGTTCGATGACAGTGGTCCGGGCATCAAGGACCCAAGCCGGATTTTCGATCCCTTCTATACCACCAAATCAGTGGGCAAAGGAACCGGCCTTGGCTTGAGCATCTGCTACGGGATCGTCAAGGAACATGGCGGGGAAATCGTGGCGCGCAACCGGGAAGAGGGCGGAGCGACGATTGAAGTCCGTTTGCTCGCGAGCGAGAAACCAGCGTTGCCGGACACGGTGGCGTCCACGCGGCGAGAGTCGGTGCTGCGAGGGCACGTGCTGCTGGTCGAAGACGAAGAAGCGGTGCTGGAATTTGAACGAGACGTGTTGGTCGGTGCGGGTGCCGAAGTCACTGCCTCCATGAGCGTTGAGGACACGCAGCGGCGGCTCCGTAATGGCTCTTTCGACGTGATCGTGATGAACGGTCGCATGCCGGGCGGTTGCAGCGCACAGGAAATGTATGAGTGGATTGCGAAAAACTGCCCCGGTCTGGAGAAAGGGCTGCTGTTGACGTTTTCCACTGCGACTGACCAGCAGACTCGAAGTTTCCTCCAGGAACATGGCGTGCCGTCGCTGGCGAAGCCGTTTGAAGTAGCAGACCTGATTTCACAGGTGCGTGGGCTGATCCAGAGGGAAGGGAAGCCTGCCATGAAGACGGAGGAGAAGAACGAAGAAAAATCCTCCGTCGCCAGCGCGGGCGCATAGCCGCAAATAGCTGTCAGCTCTCAATTATCAGTTTTGTGCACTGACGGCCGAAAACTGATAACTGATAACTGAAAACCACTTTAAAGTTGTCCCTTCAATCCCCGCATCATTTCTGCAATCAATGTTTCGTTGCGCCGGTACCAGCGCCAGTGCCCTTCTCTCTTGGCTTCAACCACGCCGGCTTTTTCCAGTATTCGCATGTGATAAGAAACCGTAGGCTGCGCCAGCTTCACGCGCTGCTCGATATCGGCGGCACAGAGCCCGGTTTCCTTGTCGAGCGAGCATCCGCCTTTTTCTTTGAGCGCGCCGAGAATTCGGCGGCGAGTGGGGTCGGCAATGGCGTGCAGGAAGCGATCAAGATTGGGAGCGGCGTGAGCCATGATCAGGAAGGGTAACAGAAAGGCGGCGAGCGCTTCGAGCTACGAGCAACGAGCTGCGGGCAAGCGGTCTGCTCGAAGCTCGTAGCTCATTTTTTCACAATCGGATTGTAGCCATCGCTGATGAGGCGTGCGCGCATGGCCTCGGCGTCCTTCAGGTCGGCGTAAGGTCCGACCTGAACGTGATAGAACTTGTCGGCGGAAGGATTGTTCGCGGTGAAGGCTGGATACTGCTTCTTCTTCAGCGCCTCGACTAGCGATTCGGCGTCTTCCTGCCGGCTAACCGCGGCGACCTGCACGTAGTAACCGCCGCCCGCGGGCGCAGCGGTTGCAGCGTCTGTGGCGGCCGTTGACGGCGCTTCCGCGGTTGCGGTCGCTGCGATTGAGGCCGCCGGTTGCGCCTTCGAATCCGGAGGCGTGAGCGCGGCGTTAGCGTTCTTCTCGCCTACGGCCTTGTAAAAGCTAAAATCGTTGGACGAAGACGAAGACGGCGGCGTTGCCTGGGTAGCGTCGTTTTTTGCCGCCGAGGGCCGGACGATGGTCGCCGGAGTCGCAGTGGGAGCGCTCAGCGAGCTGCCCGCGCCTGCGATGGCGGTTCTTCTGCCCAGCGAAAAGCCGATCGAAAAGAAGAAGGCGCAGACCAGGACAAAGCTGAAAAAGATGGCCAGCATGCGGCCGGTGCCAAGGGTGATCTCCGTATCCTGCTGCGCCGTGGGCATGGGAAATAGCGTTGACCTCTACTTTCCTGCTGGCGCGCCAGGTGTGGGCACGTTCGCGAGCAACTTCTGCATGCCGGAGAAGAAATCGATCGGCACGGGGAACACCACGGTCGTGTTTTTCTCGACCCCGATTTCAGTGAGCGTCTGCAAATACCGCAACTGGATGCTGATCGGTTCGCTGGACAACAGGTGCGCAGCATCCACCAGTCGCTGGGCGGCGGAGAACTCGCCTTCGGCGTGGATGATCTTCGAGCGCTTTTCGCGTTCCGCCTCCGCCTGCTTGGCCATGGCCCGCAACATCGACTCGGGCATATCCACCTGCTTGACTTCGACGTTCGCGACCTTCACGCCCCAGGGCGCGGTGTGCGTATCGAGGATGCTCTGCAGGCGCAGGTTAATTTTGTCGCGGTGAGCCAGCAATTCGTCGAGTTCCTGTTCGCCGAGCACCGAGCGCAGCGTGGTCTGCGCAAACTGCGAAGTCTGGTACACGTAGTTTGAAACCTCGACCACCGCTTTGTTCGGGTCGACCACGCGCAGGAAAATAACCGCATTGACTTTCAGCGTGACGTTGTCGCGCGTGATGATGTCCTGCGGCGGCACTTCAAGCGCTTCCTGCCGCAGCGAAATGCGCACCATGCGGTCGACCGGGCTGAAGACCAGAATGATGCCCGGGCCCTTGGCCGTACCTAACAGGCGGCCAAGCCGGAAGATGACGCCGCGCTCATATTCAGCCAGAATCTTGATCGAACTCAGCAGGTAGATAACGACGATAACGATAGCAACGGTGCCCACGGGGAACCCCATACATGCCTCCAGACAATTCGCGATTCAGAGTCTAAGCGGATTGTAGCGCAAGCCGGCGGTTATCGGCGGTGACGCCCGCTCGCGCAGTTGTTGACGAAGATTCGGGGTGCCCCATCCTTCGCGCACTTTGCGAAGGGTGGGAATTGGAATATTCACACAATGGACGAACACATGTCGTATCGACAGCATCGCGTCCCGCCCTTGCAAAGGACGCAACGACGGGGCACCCACAGTCGTGTTATCGGAGAGGAAACCAAAACCGAAGGGCGGGCCAGCGCCAAAGGTGTGTCAATTCTTTTGTGTAAACGGCCAGGTTTTGTTTTTGGGGATGGGGTGCCGGGGAAGGGGGCAGTTCCCCTTCCCTGGCCCAGCGATTTAGAAGCAACCCCGGTTTCATTGCG
>JBEKYF010000015.1:0-112866 GCA_049511255.1 Terriglobales bacterium
GGATTCGTCCAGCCCATGACCGAGACCGCGCACCACTTTCACGATGCGAATCTGCCCGGTCGCTGAAAAGACAACATCGAGCAGGACCTCGCCCTCAATCTTAAGCTGTCGCCCTTCATCAGTGTAAACCGGACGGGGTTTGAATGTGATCTCAGCCGGCAAGGTCTTGACGACCGGTTCGGCGGACTTGGCTTTGGGCTGAGAAGCGGCTACGACGTCGGCGTCTCCGAAGCCGCCCTGGCGAACCGTGCCGCGCGAGGCAGAAACCGTGCCGGAACTGTCGCCGGTGGCGACGCCGCTGCCAAAACCGGTGCTCGCAACCACCCCGCGGGCGCCATGCGATCCGCCGGTGCCGTTGCCATAACCCGGACCGTAGGGCATGTCATACGAGCCCGCCTGCGCGATCGTAATCGGACGGCCGTGATTCTCCGATGCGGGCACGCCGTTGGGATCGCCGAAGCCACCCGTTTGTACTTTCTGCGGCGCGGCCGCCATGGTTGGCGTAGCCGAACTTCCCGTGGAGAACACATTCGTCTTGACCGGCGGCCTGGGAATCAGCGGTTTCGTGTCGGGCAGAAGTTCTTTGTTGGCAGCCAGCGTCACCTTGGGCGCCTGATCCTCGGGAACTGGAGGCTTTTTCTGGACCAGTTCGGCGGGAACGCGCATGGCTTCGGGTCGCGGCGTTACCGGTTCGGCGATCTTTGGAACTGGAACCGGAAAATGCTTGACCGGCGCCGGAGCCTGTGGAACCGGGGGCGGTGTGCTGACCAGACTGACGAAGTGGTAGTCGTGCACCGGTAACACAAGAACTTCGGGGTATATGATCGCAGCAATCACGAAGAACGCCACCACCAGCGACTGCATGCCATAACTGAGAACGAACCTTCCCCAACGCGTACGAGGCTCGGGAAGAAGGCCTAGGGTCAATTGTGAAGCCTGGGAATCCATGTCCAGCACCTCATGCAGCTACCTGCTTAGCGCTTGCCAAAAGAAGTGGTTAATCCCGCGAACCAGCACTTTGAAACACCGCGGGAGACCGGCCGAAGTACGACACTTCGATTCGTGAGGTGCACGCCGAAGGCCATTTTCGACGACGGCTCTACACTCTTAAGATGCTGCTAAGCGGCCACTTACATAGGGGAAAATCTATCCTAACAGACCCAAAGACCTTACCTGCAAGATTTTTCCTATTTGAGGAAGGGAAAATTTTATGGGAACCGGAAGATTTTGCCCTGAACGCCAGTTTCGGAACCGGCTCCGGGAAGTTCGGGTCGCACACCCAAACCCGACAGCCCAAACGTATGTCGCGAAACTTACGCGACCCATTCTACTCCTCGTCTTCTTCGCTGATCTTGATGCGGAGAGACTTGAGAAACTTCATATCCTGATCGCTGATCTTGAGTTCGGGATTGCTGCTGAGGGTGGAGACCAGGGAAGTCTTGTCCGTGGTGTGCTCGCCTTGTTTGCTGACGCCGATGGTAGCTTCGAGAACCAGGAAAATGTCGTAGCCGCCTTCCTTGATGCGGGCAACAACCTCGGCGATCGATTCGGAATCGGATAGAGACTCGTTGATCGCTTCTCCGAGTTCTTTCATGAGCTGCTTCAGTTGCTGATCCACGAGTCCCCCTCGAATTGGACCCCGCTGATGGGCGACATCACAAGTCATGGTGATGACGCCCATCGTCATTGTACGCCCGGCCGCTGCTAAAATCGACTGATGATTGACCGACCGATCGACCTCCTGGCATCCGGCGGCCAAGCGGCAAGAAAAATCAAACTGATTCTTCGTGCAGTCGCCAGCCTGGTGGAGCGCAGCCGGAGCGGTAGGGCGGTGCTGGCGGGGATCCGCGCGACCGCCCGTCCTTTCGGGCGGGTGCTGCACCAGCTTTGGCTGGAAGTGACCGGATTCACGTTTTTGGCGATTGCCGGGATCGGGGCGCTGGCCGGCATGCGTGAGTACGGGAAGTACCAGTCTGGACACGCGGCAGGCCCGGCGCGGCTGGTACTCGCGATCTGCTTCACGGTCTCGTTCACCTGGTTCGGGCTGAGCTCCTTCTGGCGGGTAAAGAAAAAGCTAAAGGCCAAGAGCTAAGAGCCAAGAGCCAAGAGCTAAGAGCCAAGAGCTAAGAGCCAAGAGCTAAGAGCCAAAAGCTAAACCTGAAACCGCCGGAGACGCCGAGAGCGCCGAGAAGGGAAGGACAACATGACGGTACTCAAAACGGCTGAATCCGCAATCAAGCGGGAAGCTCACCTCCCGAGCGAAGAGACGTCTTCTCATATCCCCGTACGCCCCCTCTACACGCCCGCCGATCTCGCGGCCTGGAACTACGACCGCGACGTCGGCTATCCCGGAGAGTTTCCGTACACGCGCGGCGTGCAGGCCACGATGTACCGCGGCCGCCTGTGGACGATGCGGCAGTACGCAGGCATGGGCGATGCCGAAGAGTCGAACAAGCGCTACAAGTATCTGCTGGCGAACGGGACAACGGGGCTGTCGGTGGCCTTTGATTTGCCGACGCAGATTGGCCTCGATTCGGACAATCCGCTGGCCGCGGGAGAAGTTGGCAAAGTCGGCGTGGCGATTGATTCCATCGAAGACATGCAGCGGCTGTTCGATGGCATTGACCTGACCGCCATTTCAACATCGATGACCATCAATGCGACGGCTTCGATTCTGCTGGCGTTATACGTGGCCGTGGCGCGGCGGCAGGGCAGGGACATTCGCAAGCTCTCCGGCACGGTGCAGAACGATGTGCTCAAGGAGTACATCGCGCGCGGAACGTACATCTATCCGCCGCAGCAGGCGATGCGGATCATCACCGACGTTTTTGCCTGGTCGAAAGAGAATGTGCCGGAGTGGAATACGATCTCGATCTCCGGCTATCACATGCGAGAGGCGGGATCGACGGCGGTGCAGGAAGTCGCCTTCACGCTGGGCAACGGCATTGCCTATGTGGAAGCGGCGATTCGCGCCGGCCTCGATGTGGACCTGTTCGCGCCGCGGCTTTCCTTCTTTTTCAATGCCCACAGTAATTTTCTCGAGGAGGTCGCGAAGTTCCGCGCCGCGCGCCGCATGTGGGCGAAGATTATGCGCGACCGCTTCAAGGCGAAGAATCCAAAATCGTGGATGCTCCGCTTCCACGCGCAGACAGCCGGTTCCACGCTGACGGCGCAGCAACCGGAGAACAACATCGTGCGTACTGCGATCCAGGCGATGGCGGCCGTGCTCGGAGGGACGCAGTCTCTGCACACCAATTCCTATGATGAAGCGCTGGCCCTGCCCACTGAGGCGTCGGCCCGCATCGCGCTGCGCACGCAGCAGGTAATCGCGTTCGAGTCCGGCGCGCCGCAGACGGTCGATCCGCTGGCGGGATCGTATTACATCGAATCGCTGACCAGCGAAATCGAGAAGCGGGGCGTCGACTATCTCGAAAAAATCGAAGCCATGGGCGGCATGCTCAAAGCGATCGAACGCGGATATGTGCAGCAGGAGATCCAGAACGCTGCCTACGAATATCAAAAGGCGGTGGATCGGCAAGAGGCAGTGGTGGTCGGCGTGAACCGCTTCCAGATCAAACAAGAGCGCGCGGTGCCGATCCAGCGGATTGACCCCGCGCTGGAGTCGAAACAGGTGGAGCGGTTGCGGGCCCTGCGCGCCAAGCGCAATGCCAAAACCTGGCAAGCCGCGATCCGGGCGGTCGAAGACACGGCGCGGTCGGCCGACAACCTAATGCCTCGGATACTGGCGGCAGTGGAGGCGAATGCCACGGTGGGCGAAATTTCGGACGCGATGCGAAAAGTGTACGGAGAGTATAAGGAAGCGGTGGTGATTTGAGCTGGACATGTTAAGGGAAGCTGGAACTGGCCTCATAAATGGTCCAGGGTAGGTTTCCGAAGGGCACGGCTTCAGAGCCTGCCCTAAGCGAAGCCGAAGGGTGCCGCTAAGAGCCAGGAAAAATGCGGGCTTTGGCCCGGGGCTGGTTCAGTTTGCCGGTTTGTACTCGCAGGCGGTGCGGCAGGCTTCGCAGTAATACAGGCCGTCGGTGCAGAGACGCACTTCGAGTTGGGACTGACAGTAGATACAATATTTTTCGCACCCACAACTCGCTTCAGGCCGCTCGCATTGGGCGCAGACGATGCGGCCTACGCCTGGTATAGAGGACATGCTTGGAGTTTAGCTCGGCAAAGGCCGGGAAGGAACGTAACGGAAGTCACCCGGAAGCAGGTCTCAGGTGTCAGGTATCAGGTCTCATGAGGAGCGACCCCATACTTCCGGCACCAGCTTGTCTTTTCCTGATTTGTCTTTCCTGAGACCTGACACCTAAGACCTGAGACCTGTCTCTGATTTGCCGCCCTTCCCGTCTGGTGTTAAGTTAATCAGTTCCAGATTCCGGCGGCCCAGCCACTGTCTGAACCGTGTCTGTCTGAAGGCTGTCTGACCGAGGTTCTCTTGTCCGTCGTCGAAGCCAGTTCGCCCGTCGTCCCAAAAAACGTTCGCAAGACCGCATTGAACGCCGTCCATCGCCAGATGGGCGCGAAAATGGTGGAGTTTAACGGCTGGGACATGCCGGTGGAATACCCCGCGTCGATCGGGTGCGGCATTATTGCCGAACACATGGCGGTGCGCACCGGTGTCGGCATTTTTGACGTCAGTCACATGGGGGATATCCGCTTGGCCGGCCGAGAAGCGCTGGCCGCCGTGCAGCATATCTCGATGAACGACGCGTCACGCCTCGCGATCGGGCAGGCGCAGTATTCGGCGTTGCTCTATCCGCAAGGGACGTTTGTGGATGACGTGATCGTTCACCGTCTGGGCGAGGACGAGTACTTGCTCGTGATCAACGCGGGCACGCGAGAGAAGGATTTCAGCTGGGTGCGCGACAATACCCGCCAGTTTGATTGCAAGGTCGAGCATCTCTCCGACGACTTCACGCAGATTGCCATCCAGGGGCCGAAGGGCGTGGACGTTCTGCAAAAGCTGACTGATGCGGACCTGAGCGCAGTGAAGTTCTATTGGTTGACGCGCGGGACGATATGCGGCCTGAAGAATATCCTGATGGGCCGCACGGGCTACACTGCCGAAGACGGGTTCGAGATTTACATTCCACCGGACGAGCCGACCAGCGCGCGTGTCTGGTACGCGATTCTGGAAGCGGGCAAAGAGTTTGGCGTTGTTTCCTGCGGCCTGGGCGCGCGCAACACTTTGCGTCTGGAGGGCAAGCTGCCGCTCTACGGACACGAGATTACGGACACGATCAATGTGTGGGAAGCGGGACTGGATCGTTTCTGCAAGATGGAGAAGCCGGAGTTTATCGGGCGCGAGGCACTGGAGAAGGCGAAAGCTGAAGGCGTAAAGAAAACGCTGGTCGGGCTCGAGATGGTCGATCGAGGCATCGCCCGCGACGGATACAAGATTTTGGACGAGAGCGGACGCGAGATCGGCTACGTCACCAGCGGTTCACCGGCCCCGTTCTTGAAGAAAAACATTGCGCTCGCCTACGTTCCGCCCGAGCAGGCTGCGGTTGGGACCACGGTAAAAGTCGACATCCGCGGGCAGGGCGTGAAAGCGCAAGTGGTACCGACGCCGTTTTATAAGCGTCCGAAAAAAGCAGCGAAAAGCGAATAGCGAAAAGCTAGAAGCCAGGAGCGAGAAGCCGATGCATTACCCAACCGACCGGAAATATACGAGAGAACATGAGTGGATCATTGCCGATGGCACAATTGGCATCACGCACCACGCCCAGGACTCGCTGGGCGACATCGTGTTCGTCGAACTGCCCAAGGTGGGGACGGTGATCACTGTGGGGAAGCCCTTCGGCACGGTGGAGTCAGTAAAGGCCGTGTCCGATTTGTTCGCTCCGGCTTCGGGGACCGTGACGGCCGTGAATGAAGAATTGGCAACGGCTCCGGAGAAAGTGAATAAAGATGCGCACGGCGCCTGGATGGTCAAGATCAAGATGAAAGATCCGGCCGAAATGAATGCGCTGCTTTCGGCGCCGGACTACGAGAAGTTTGTCAGCGAAGAGGCGGGACACTGAAAGACATTGCAGAGGTCAAAGGTCAGATTGCAGGGGGGAAAACCTCGGCTTTCAGCAGCCACCGATGGCGCCAAGCTTTTCAATTCTGCAATCTGACCTCTGACCTCTGCAATCGTTTTAGCTGCTGTTTACATCCAAATGAAGGTTCTTATGAGATATCTGCCTAAATCTCCTGCGGATCGCGCCGCCATGCTGAAGGCGATCGGGATCCATTCCGTGGATGATCTTTTCTCGCCGATTCCGGCCGAGTTTCGCCTGACGCGTGATCTCGCTGTCCCTCGGCAAATGGCTGAGTCGGAAAT
Organism: Terriglobales bacterium; assembly: GCA_049511255.1. Taxonomy (GTDB): domain Bacteria; phylum Acidobacteriota; class Terriglobia; order Terriglobales; family Acidobacteriaceae; genus Acidiflorens. The sequence goes on from JBEKYF010000015.1 coordinate 6,341, forward strand.
CGTGGACTGGTTCAAGCAACGGGCGAAAGAAAACGGCGAAGGCTACACCAGTTTTCTCGGAGCCGGGGCTTACTTCCATTACCGGCCAGTGGTGATTGACGCCCTCGTGCAGCGCGGCGAATTCCTCACGTCCTACACCCCGTACCAGCCCGAGGTTGCGCAGGGGACGCTGCAGGCCATCTTCGAATTCCAGACCATGATCTCGGAACTCACAGGCATGGACCTGGCGAATGCCTCGATGTATGACGGCTCGACGGGCGCGGCCGAGGCCGTGATGATGGCGGTCCGCATCACGGGAAGGCATTCGGCGGTGATCGCGCGCAATCTGCATCCCGAGTATCGGGAGGTGCTCAACACCTACGCCACGCACCAGGCGATTCCGCTGAAGACGGTCTCGTTCACAGACTCGGGCCAAGTCGATCTGAAGGAACTCGAGAAGGCAGTAGGCGACGATACCGCGTGCGTCCTGATTCAATCGCCGAATTTCTTTGGGGCGATTGAAGACGTCGAGGCGATTGCCGAGATCGCGCACAAACGCGGAGCGCTGCTGATTGTGTCCATCGCCGAAGCGGTGTCGCTCGGCATCGTGGAACCGCCGCGCGCGGCCGACATCGTGGCAATGGAGGCGCAATCGTTCGGAGTGCCGCTCGGATTCGGCGGTCCCTACTGCGGCGTGCTCGCCACGAAGGAAAAATTCGTCCGCCAAATGCCGGGCCGCCTGGTCGGTCAAACCGTCGACAAGAATGGCAAACGCGGCTTCGTGCTGACGCTGGCGACGCGCGAGCAGCACATCCGGCGCGAGAAGGCGACTTCGAATATTTGCACCAACCAGGCGCTGGTCGCGCTGATGGTCAACATCTTCATGACCGTGTACGGCAAGATCGGCTTGCGGGAACTGGCGAAGCAGAATCTGGCGAAGGCGGCGTACGCTGCCGACCAGTTCAGTAAACATGCCAAAGTGCTGTTCGCGGGCGCGCCACGATTCAATGAGTTCGTGGTCGAGACCAGCGAAGATCCTTACGCCATCAACTCGCGGCTGCTGGGACACAAAATCGTCGGCGGATTTCCGCTGAAGAAGTTCTATCCCGAACTGGGCCACGCGGCGCTGTGGTGCTGCACGGAATTGACGACAAGGTCGATGATCGATACTGCGATCGATACGGCGGTCGGGCTCGTCGCTGAAAGCGAACGCTCGGTTCGAAGTATGAAAAATGCCCAGCCGGAGGAGGTGGTGAGATGAAGACGAAGCACATCACCCGCAAAGCCACGCGTCACATCAGCCAGAACGAAGGACTGATTTTCGAGAAGTCGTCGCCTGGCAAAGCGGCGTGGAAGTTGCCGCCACTCGACGTTCCGGAAGTAGACACGGCGAAGTTGCTGGGCAAGCAGGAGCGCCAGGATCTTGGCGAGATGCCCGAGGTGAGCGAGATAGAAATCATCCGTCACTTCACGCGCCTCTCGACCTGGAATTACGCCATCGATCTGGGAATGTATCCGTTGGGCTCCTGCACCATGAAGTACAACCCGCGGGTGAATGAGTTTGTCTCGCGCCTCGAAGGTCTCGCCAACGGGCATCCCTATCAGGCGGAAAAGATTTCGCAGGGTGCTTTGCGCATCATGAAGACGTTGAGCGACTGCCTGCTTGAGATCACCGGCATGGACGCGATCACGCTGCAACCGGCCGCGGGCGCGCACGGCGAACTGACCGGATTGCTGTTGGTGCGTGCGTATCACCAGTCAAAAGGCAACGCGCGCAAGAAAATTCTGATTCCGGATTCGGCGCATGGGACGAATCCGGCAACTGCGGCCACGGCCGGCTACGCGGTCGAAAATTTGAAATCAAACGACCGCGGCATGGTGGACGTGGCGGCCCTGGCGGCGCAGATGAATGAAGACGTCGCCGCGCTGATGGTCACCAATCCGAATACGCTGGGCGTTTTCGAGCAGGAGATTCACAAGGTTGCCGGGCTCATGCACGCCAAAGGCGGCCTGCTCTACATGGACGGCGCCAACATGAACGCGCTGGTCGCGAAGGCGCGGCCGGGGGACTTTGGCGTTGACGTCATGCATCTGAACCTGCACAAGACGTTTTCCACGCCGCATGGCGGAGGGGGTCCGGGGTCGGGGCCGGTGGCGGTGAAGAAAATTCTCGAGCCGTTTCTGCCGACGCCGGTCGTAATCACCAAGCCGGATGGCACGCTGGGCTTCGAATATAACCGTCCGCAGTCGGTGGGGCGGGTGCGCGCGTTCTATGGAAATTTCGGCATGTTCATTCGCGCGCTTGCGTACATTTTTGCCAACGGGCCGGACGGCCTGCGGCAGACGACCGAAGACGCGGTGCTCAACGCGAATTACATCCGCAAGGGAATCGAAGGAGTTTACGACCTGCCCTACTCGACGCCGTCCATGCACGAAGTGGTGTTCAGCGATAAGGTGCAGTCGAAGAAGGGCGTGAAGACCATCGACCTTGCCAAACGTCTCATCGATTACGGATTCCATCCCTACACCACGGCATTCCCGCTGATCGTACACGGCGCGCTGATGATCGAGCCGACCGAGAGCGAGCCGAAAGAAGAACTGGATCTGTTCATCGAAGCCATGAAGTCGATCGCGGAAGAAGTGGAAGAAGATCCGCAGTTTGTGCTCGACGCCCCCCACAACACGCGCATTTCCCGTTTGGATGAAACCGCGGCCGCGCGCAAGCCGGTGCTGCGCTGGAAGCCGGAGAACGCCAGCTAGCAATGGTTCTCTGTAGATCGCACGCGTCCCGGCACATGACTAAAGTCCAATTCACACCCCCGCACCTCCCGTTCTTTGCTCCACGGCCAAAGGGACGTTAGTCTTTAGTCAACTCGAATATACGGTCGAGTCTCCCCCCGCGAGGATCCCGTGAACAAACATCTGGCCTTATTGCTTTGCATCGCCGCTTCTCTGTCGATGGCGCAAACTCAAGCTTCCTATCCGCCGAAAACGGAGCCGGTTGTCCGCACCACCAAAGCCCTCCACTATCGTCCGGGTACAAACGTCAAGATTGACTTTCGTGGCACGGAATTGATGCAGAACGCTTCGGGCGAAGCCAAGGTCGAGGGCAAGAAAACCAACATCGAAGTGGACGCCAAGTTTGAAGGAATGGATAGTGCCACCAAGTTTGGCCTCGAGTATCTGACCTACGTAGCGTGGGCGATTTCTCCGCAGGGACGCGCCGTGAACCTGGGCGAACTCGTCCTGGATCACGGCAAGGGCCACCTGAAGGCCTTCACCGACCTGCAGACCTTCGGCATGATCGTGACCGCCGAGCCGTATTCCGCCGTCACCCAACCGGACAACCTGGTGGTGATGGAAAACGTGTTCTCAGCCGACGCCGGCGGCGAGGAGATCAGCGCCAAATACGAACTGGTCCGCAGCGGAACGTACTCTTCCTCGAATACGCATATTCAGGATGCGATCTTCGGCATCGACCCAAAGACCCCGCTGGAGCTGTTTGAGGCACGCAACGCGGTCCGCATCGCACATGTGGCGCAGGCGGACCGGTACGCGCCATCTATCCTGTCGAAGGCCGAACTGCAGTTGCGCCAGGCGGAGGAGGCCTATAGCCATAAACAAAATCGCAGCGCCATCGAAGCGGCCGCGCGGGAAGCGGCCCAGACCGCTGAGGAAGCGCGGGTGATGGCCGTCCAGCAGAAGGCGCAAGAAGAAGCGCAAGGTCAGGCTGCTGCGGAAAAGAAAGCGGCCGAAGAGCGAGCCGCCAAAGCGCTAGCGGACGCGGAAGCGCAGGCTCGAGCGCGGGAGGAAGCGGAAGCCGCGCGAGCCCAAGCCGAAGCTGCCAAGGCCGAAGCGCAGAAGGCGGCTGAAGAAGCTGCGCGCCAACGCGAGGAAGCCGAGAAGGCGAAGGCCGAGGCTCTGGCTCAGCAGCAGGTGTTGGCCGCCGAAACCGAAAAAGCTCGGCAGGCCGCAGCGGAATCGGACAAGCTACGCGAGCAAGCCGAAAAAGAAAAGCAGGAAATGCGCGCCCGGCTTCTGCAGCAGCTGAACTCCGTTCTCTCTACCCGCGACACGGCGCGCGGTCTGATCGCCAACATGTCGGATGTGCTCTTCAAAAGTGGCAGCTTTGAGTTGTTGCCCGGCGCGCGGGAGCGCCTCGCCAAAGTATCGGGCATCGTGCTGGCTTATCAAGGCCTGCGGCTGGCGGTCGAAGGTCACACCGACAGCATCGGCAGCGACGAATATAACCGTCGGCTCTCGGAGCAGCGCGCCGACGCCGTCCGCGACTACCTGGTGCAGCAGGGCATTATCTCCGGCGCCATTACCGCCAGCGGCTTCGGAAAAAGCGAGCCCGTGGCCTCGAACGATACCCCGGAAGGCCGCCAGCAAAACCGCCGCGTCGAACTGGTAGTCTCTGGCAATGCCATCGGCACGGCGGCGGACGCCAATCCAGAAGCCGGCGTGTCCTCCCCCCCTCAAAAGTAGAAAGACAGGCCTGTGTAGCGCTGGCGTCCTCGCCGGTCAAAAGCCGCGTGCTAGACTGACGCCAGCCAAGCCATGAGCACGGTGCCCGAAGATACCGCCCACGCAGAAACCGCCCGCCAACTGGCCGAACACCACTACTACACCGCGCTCGATCTGGTTCTCGAAGGCCACCACGAGCAAGCGGTTGAAGAGTACCGGCAGGCAGTCGCGGCCGATCCGAAGTTCACCGATGCGCTGCATGGACTGAGCCGGGCGCTGCAGGACCTGAACCGCCTCGACGAAGCGATAGCGGTCTCCAAGCAAATTTCAGCTATCGATCCCGATGACATTCTGGCCCACACCAGCCTCTCGATCCTGTATCAGAAGAAGGAAATGGTTCCCGAGGCCGAAGCGGAAGGCAACAAGGCGCGGGTGCTGGGATGGAAGCAGCAGTTGAAGAAGGGGAATGATTAGTGGGCAGTTAGCTTCTCCGCGCATTCCGCGCCTTCTGCGGTTAGAATTGACCCATGCGTGAAGTCGTCATTGTTTCTTCCGTCCGCACTCCGGTTGGCCGCGCGTTCAAGGGGACGCTGCGGGCTACGCGTCCTGATGAACTGGCTGCCGTTGCGATCAAGGGCGCGCTCGATCGCGTGCCGCAGCTTGATCCCAAAGAAATTGAAGACGTCATCCTGGGCTGCGCCATGCCTGAGGCCGAGCAGGGGATGAACGTGGCCCGCATCGCGTCGCTGCGCGCGGGGTTGCCGGTCGAGGTGTCCGCGGTGACCATCAATCGCTTCTGCTCGTCCGGCTTGCAGGCAATTGCCATGGCGGCCGAGCGCATTATGAGCGGCGGCGCCGAGGTGATGGTGGCGGGCGGCACCGAATCCATGTCGATGATCCCCATGGGCGGCAACAAGATTTCGCCCAACCCGTGGCTGGTGGATCATTATCCCGATGCGTATCTCTCGATGGGCCTGACGGCGGAGCGGGTGGCGGCGCGTTTCGGCATCACACGCGAGCAGTGTGACCAGTTTTCCTTGCGCAGCCATCAGAAAGCGCTGGCGGCGATTGCGGCGGGAAAGTTTGAGGATGAGACCGTGGCCGTGCCGGTGAGCTTCACCACGCCGAATGGATCGAAGCCGAAGCGGACGGAAATCACCTTCAAAGTAGATGAAGGCCCGCGCGCCGATACTTCGCTGGAGGCTCTGGGCGCACTCAAGGCCGCGTTTCATGTGAAGGGCGTGACCACGGCGGGAAATTCTTCACAGATGTCGGATGGCGCGGCGGTGGCCGTGGTGATGTCGGCTGAGCGGGCTAAGGCCCTGGGCATCACTCCGCTGGTGCGCTATGTCGCGTTCGCCACCGCCGGATACAAGCCGGAAGAGATGGGCCTCGGTCCGGTGTTTGCTATCCCAAAGGCGCTGAAGCTGGCTGGCTTGAAGCTCTCGGACATCGACGTGATCGAACTGAACGAGGCGTTTGCGGCGCAGTCGCTGGCGGTGATCAAAGAAGTTGGGCTCGATCTCGAGCGCGTGAATCCGAACGGCGGCGCTATCGCATTGGGACACCCCTTGGGCTGCACCGGAGCCAAACTGACGGCAACGATCATCCGCGAACTGAAGCGCCGCCAGGGCCGCTATGCCATGGTAACGATGTGCGTCGGTGGCGGGATGGGCGCGGCGGGGATTTTTGAGAATCTGAATTAAACACAGGGGGCATAGAGGATCACAGAGGCTTCCCTCTGAGGCATGGTCGAAGCAATGGGAAAGATGAAATAATCCTTCTGTGCTCCCCTAAGTCCTCTGTGATTGAAAGGTTGGAATTATGGCTACGATTGCAATCCCAAAAAACAAGATTTCCGGTGGCAGCTTTCTGCTCGAAGAGCGGCAGACTGCCGATGTCTTTACCCCAGAAGATTTTTCCGAGCAGCACCAGATGATCGGGCAGACGACCGAAGAGTTTGCCCTCAACGAAATTCTCCCTCAGGCCGAGAAGATCGAGCACAAGGATTTCTCGATTTCTCGCGCTCTGCTGAAAAAGGCCGGCGACCTCGGCCTCAGCGGGGTTGAGATTCCCGAGGCTTACGGCGGCCTCGAAATGGACAAAGTCACCGCCGCCATCATCGCCGACCGCATCGCCAAGTACGGCGGCTTTGCCACCACCTGGGGCGCCCACAGCGGCATCGGCATGTTGCCGATCGTTTATTTCGGCACCGAAGAGCAGAAGAAGAAATATTTGCCGCGGCTGGCCACGGGAGAAATTGTTGGCGCGTACGCTTTGTCGGAAGCGACTTCCGGGTCCGACGCCCTCAATTGCCGCGCCCGTGCCGTGCTTTCGCCCGACGGCACGCACTACCTCCTGAACGGCGAGAAGATGTGGATCACCAATGCGGGCTTTGCCGACCTGTTTACGGTGTTCGCGAAGATCGACGGCGAGAAGTTTTCGGCGTTCCTGATCGAGAGAAATTTTCCGGGATTTTCCGTCGGTGCCGAAGAGCACAAAATGGGTATTCGCGGGTCGTCAACCTGCCCCCTCATCCTCAATGACTGCAAAGTGCCGGTCGAGAATCTGCTGGGCGAAGTTGGCAAAGGCGCTACGATCGCGTTCAACATTCTCAACATAGGACGCTTCAAACTCGGCGCGATGTGCGTGGGCGGGGCCCGGGTCTCCATCGAGAATGCTGTAGCCTACGCCAAACAGCGCAAGGCGTTCGGCAAAACGATTAGCGAATTCGGGCTGGTACGGGAAAAGATCGCAAACATGGCCACGCTGATTTATGTCGGCGAGTCGCTCGTCTATCGCACCGTCGGGATGATGGACGCGCTGCTGTCGGAAATCGATTCCGCGAGCCCCGACGCCGCCAAAGAACGCCGCAAGGCGATCGAGGAATACGCTGTCGAGTGCTCGATCCTCAAAGTCTGGGGCTCGGAGATGGTCGGCTACGTCGTCGACGAGACCCTGCAGATCTATGCCGGCTATGGCTTCGTGGAAGAGTATCCCGCGGAGCGCGCCTACCGCGATGCTCGCATCAACCGCATTTTCGAGGGCACGAACGAGATCAACCGGCTGATCATCACCGGATTCCTGCTGAAGCGGGCGATGAGTGGCCAGTTGCCGCTGATGCCGGCGATCAAGAAGTTGATGGACGAAGTGCTGAGCGGGCCATCTACTGGCGAGGAGATCGAGGGGCCGCTGGCGGAAGAGCGCAAGCAGGTCGCGCAGGCGAAGAAGCTGGGCCTGTTCGTCTCCGGGGCAGCTACGCAGAAATATATGCAGGCGATCCAGGAGCAGCAAGAGGTGATGGGCGCGATCGCCGATATGACGATCGAGATTTACGCCATGGAGTCGGCTGTGCTGCGCGCGCAGAAAATGGTCGAGCAAAAAGGAGAAGCCTCGGCTGCGCTGCCAATTGCAATGACACGAGTGTATCTGACGCAAGCGCTGGAAAAGGTCGAGGCGGCGGCAAAGAAGGTCATAGCCGACGTGGCGGAAGGCGACATGCTGCGGACGCAGTTGGCGATTGTGCGGCGGTTGTCCAAGCATGAGCCGTTCAACACGATTGGCCTTCGACAGCAGATTGCGCAGAAGACGATTGAGGCAGGGAAGTACCGGCTGAGCTAGGGCGCATGATACTAGGTCGACCGTTGAGGAGGCTGGCCGAACGGCTCAGTCGGGGCGTAGTTTTGCGCCGGCATTTGCCGAGGGATTTTCAGCGTCTGCCGCTCTATGTAACTCCAGAGGCTGGTCTCCGCCATTGGGCAGGCTTATCCAGCGTGGATCGACATCTGCTACGTATGGCGCGGGAACTGGTCCGGCCGGGGACTGTGGTCTGGGATGTGGGCGCGAACGTTGGCTTGTTTGCCTTTTCCGCGGCCGCCATGGCGGGGCCCTCCGGGTTGGTGCTGGCCATTGAGCCCGACATCTGGCTCGCTCACCTGATGGATCGATCGTCACGCGAGATCGCTCGGAAGAAGTGGCCCGCGGCCCCGGTTAGAGTTTTGTGCGCATCCGTGTCCAACGAACTGCGCGTGAGTGAACTAGAAATCGCGGAGCGGGCGCGCGCTTCCAATCGCCTGCACGGCGTCTCCGGCTCTACTCAGACGGGAGGATATCGCCATCTCCAGCCTACCGTGTCGGTGGTTCTGGATTCGTTACTCGACTTGTTTCCGGCTCCAAGTGTCCTGAAGATTGATGTCGAGTCGCACGAAGCCGAGGCCCTGCGCGGCGCTGCTCGCTTACTGGAGGGCGCTCGGCCCGTGATCTGGTGTGAAGTTGACCCCAAGAATGCGGAGACAGTCTCCAAGTTGCTCCACGAAAAAGACTATCGGCTTTTTGGAGCCGCGGAGGATCCCCATCCTCCTATCCTGCGGGCGTGGTGGAACACGCTCGCCGTCCCAGTGGAGAAGGCCGTCTAGAACGGGCTAAGTGGTGGCTTGCGAGAAGAATATTTCGCTTACTCGAACCAACCGCTGCGGTAAGCCATCCACCACGAGAAGTATCCGATCGGAATGGTCGCGCCCAGAGCCCACCAGAGCGGCAGAACGAAATCGGCAGCGAGCCCGAGCACGGTGAAGGAGATCCAGAAGATCTTGCGCTCCATATTCTGGATTGTAAGTCTTTCCCGCCACGTATGATCCCGGTTAGCAGCCTAGGAAAAAACTTTGGTTTCGTTGTAGAGACGAGGCTTGCCTCGTCTCCACGGGAGATCAGGCTTTGGGCTTGAGTTCTTCCATCACACTCTGAATCAACTCTTTGGCGTCGGCGAGATTTTTCATGATGAGTTGCACATCCATGACCGGCTTGTCCGGCCAACGCTGGCTCTGGCAGTAGACGCCATGCTGCCCGACGAGCGCCATCGCGTCGGTGACCAGATCCATGGTGACAGCGAGGCGTCCGCGGGGCACGCCCATGCGCAGTTCAAAGTGCTCGAGTTCTTCCTGCTTTTCGTTGAACACGGCCATGGACAGATTGTAATGGGAATGCGGGTATAATTCTCCCGCAGCTCTTAGGCTTTAGCTCTTAGCCAAGAGCCAATCGCTAAGTGCTATTTCAGGAGGAACAAGCCATGAAGAAGTTTGCCTTAATCGCAGCGTCGCTCTTCGCGGTTGCAACTTTCGCCTCGGCGCAAATGGACATGCCGAAAGACAAATCCAAGAGGCCTAGTCCGCCGGCCAGTGCGGAGTGCAAATTTACAGATGGCAAAACCATCAAGGTGGACTATTCCAGTCCGCGCGCGAAAGGACGTAAGATTTTCGGCGCGGCGAGCGAAAAGGCGCTGGTGCCCTACGGGGAGATCTGGCGCACCGGCGCGAATGAAGCGACTACGTTCGTCAGCGATGCGAACCTGACGGTGGGTGGCAAGTCCTTGCCGGCGGGCAGCTACACCATCTTCACGGTTCCGAATGCCGACAAGTGGACACTGATTATCAACAAGAAGACCGCCGAGTGGGGCATTCCGTACAAGTACGAAGCCGACGAGCTGGCCCGAGTTGACATGCAAGTCTCGAAAACGCCGGCGCCGGTGGAGAACTTCACCATCGCTTTCGACCCGGCAGGCAGCAAATGTACGCTGCGCATGGAGTGGGAAAACACCCGCGCCAGCGTCGAGATTACAAAGTAAGTTGATGCGTCTGTAGAGACGGGGCTTGCCCCGTCTCCTTTGGACGCGGCCAGAGACGGGCCAAGCCGCGTCTCCACGGGAAATCATCTTGCGCGCCATGGCTCGGCGCTATACTGGAACCCGATGCGGCCGATGCTGCGCTTTCTTTGGAACTCCACCCGTGGCCACCGGATTGCGCCCTGGCGCAGTCCCTATCTCTTGTGGCGCATCGAGACCTACACCGGCGTCAAAATGACCCGGATCGGATTCCTGGAATTCTGGGAATTCCTGTGGACGGAGCGAAGCAGCCTGTGGCGCTTTCTGAAGTGGACCGCGGAGATGGATCGCTACGTCCATCCCGGGGCGAAGAACTCTTAGCCTTATGAATTTGTCATCCTGAGCGAAGCGAAGGACCTATGGATTTAGATTAGCCAAGCACGAGATCCTTCGCTTCGCTCAGGATGCAGTGTAGATTTATGTCACCAAGCCACGCTCCCATCAGCGCCCTTCCATCACCACATTGACTTCGCTGCCTTTGCCCGCGCCCAGCAGTTGGTAGGCTGAACCCCGGTTGGTGGCGACTTCCAGAAAACCCATGCTGCCGAGGATTCCGAAGACTTCGCCGGGAGCCCCCTCGGCATAGCTTGTGCACATGCGAGTTGCCTGCGCCTTCGTTCCGATCGCGATCTTGAAGGCGGGCGGCGTGGCCTCGAAAAGTTGGGGCGCATCCTGCGGCGTGATGTTGGTGATGAGATTGCCAAAACGGTCGACTTTCAGCACCACGCCTCGCAAGGTCCGCTCATCCACCGGCTTGGGCCGTGGTGCGCCAAAGCGGACATAATCGGTAATCTCTTCGCCGAAGCGATCGGGCTCGACTCCCTTCGCGAGATAAGCTGCGACTGGGGAGAAGATATCGCGCGCGTGGAAGGTATTGCTGCGGGGCTGCAGAAAATAATGCTCGGCGGTGACGTGGCGGACCGAGATCCGCTCTTCGCGGTCGTAGATCAGAGAAAGCACGCCGTTGTCGGGAGCCACAAACAGGTGGCGGTCGCCGGTCAAAAGCACGGGCCGTCGCGCCGTCCCGACTCCCGGATCGACGATCACCATGTGCACGGTGCCGGCGGGGAAGTAGGAGTAGGCCTGCGAAATGGTCAGCGCGCCGTCCAGAATGTCGAACGGCTGCACCGCATGGCTGATGTCGATAAGCTGCGCCTCGGGGGCAATCTCCAGCATGACCCCCTTCATGGCGCCGATGAAATGATCGTTGAGTCCGAAATCAGTGGTGAGAGTGATGATCGCGGTGCGTTCCAATCGTTACCTCATTGAACCTGCAAGTTTTCAGGGACCCCAAGCGAAGTATCGGATGTCGCACGATGGCGCGTCAAGGCAAGCGTTCAGCATTCAGCAGTCGACACTCAGCCGATTCAGGGCCAAGAATAGTTTGGCTGACTGCTGAGCCCTTGATTGCGCTGCGAATCAGGAAAGAGTTAGTCATAGCAATTCGGCTCCATAGTTCAGGTTTCAGGCGAGTGCGAATGGCACCTCGGTCTCCAACTCGTTGCGTCTCCGCCAAAAATAGATCGCAAACCCTATCGCCACGATGGGCAGAATCGCGCCGAATTCGTCGATAAACCAGGCTGTTTTACCGGTATCGCGGGTGAGCGGAGTGAAAATGTCTTGAATGTAAAGGTTGTGGCTCGCGTGCAGCAGCGCTCCCGCCCAGAGACTTCCGGATTTCAGCCGCATCCAAGCGAAGACAAACGAGATCGCCACTACCAGAACCGTAAAACATGTCAGGCCGTACCACGTCGGCGTCCCGCTGTTATAGTCACCCCAGATCAGGATGGGATAGTGCCAGCAGGCCCAAACCAGGCCGCTGATCAGAGCTGTACTGGAAAATCCCATAGTCTTGAACAGCTCTGGAACCAGGAAGCCGCGCCAGCCGATCTCCTCACCGAGCGCCGTCCCTAAATTTCCAATCAAGCCGAAACTGGCTGTCAGCACTATGTACACAACTGTGGAGACCACGGGCGAAGTTCGCAAGCCCATGCGCGGTACAAGGTATTGCACGAATTCGTGGTTAGGGAAACCGCCCAGTCCGCTAGCCCATACGATGGCGTAGGCGATCGTCGTGTACAGAAGTGGGATGAACCAACTCATGGTTGCATACCTGGCCTGCGGCCATTTCCAGCCAAGTTCGGTGAGTTTGCGACCATTGACCTTGAGCGTGACCACCGCCGCCACCGCCGGGCACCACATAATGCCCACAACGTACAGACCTCCTGCTGCTCCGAGTCTGTGCGCTGTTAGGATCAGGAAGTAGAAGACCGAACTGAAAGCAAAAGTGAGCAGCAGATAAATCATCACCTGCCGTCGGGATGTTGCATGGGTTCCTAAATTTGGATCTCGAGCTTGTGAAATTTCCATCGCTGATCCAGCTAATTTACAGGAAACAACGATTAGACTAAGGTCTTGCGAGCTGGTCTTTACTGCAATACTACCTGGTCGCCTTCCTTCAGTCCTTGCAGCAATTCGGTCTTGGCGCCATTCGAGATGCCGATGTTGACGGCGACTTTCCGCTTGCCTTCCTTGCCTTTCGGGTCCGGTACTTCGATCGAAGCCTTCTTATCCTTGTCGTAAATGATCGAGCCTTCCGGGATCTGGAGCACATTCTTGTGCTCTTCGAGAATAATCTCGGCATTCGCCGTCATCATGGCTTTGAGCACGCCCTCGGGGTTGTTGATCGAGACCCGCACCTCGAAAGTCGTGACGTTGTCTTTTTCGACGCCCATGGGAGAAATCTTCGTCACTTTGCCGGTGAAGGTTTTGTCCTTGAACGACTCGACTTTGATCCGGGCGGGTTGTCCCAAATAAACCTTGCCGATATCGCTCTCGTCCACCTTGCCTTTGACATAAACCTCGCTGGTGTCGCCGAGTGTCATCACCAGCGTGGCCGAGGAACCCAGCACCAGGATGGAGCTGACCGCATCGCCAATTTCCACGTCGCGAGAAAGCACGATCCCGTCAATCGGCGACTCAATCGTGGTGTAACCGAGCTCTTCCTCCAGTTGTTTCAGGTTGGCGCGGTCCTGTGCCACCTGCCCTTGGGCCTGACCAATCTTGGCCTGCAAGACCTGCAACTGCGCCTTGGATACATTTTGCTTGTTCAGCGCCATCTCGTAATTCTTCTCCGCGTCGTCGAGCGCGGAAGCCGAAACCACGCCATCCTTCGCCATGCCTTGGGCGCGCTCATACGCGCGTTTCAGCAGCGGCACGTCGGGGCCCTCGGCGTCGACCTTGGCGCGCTCCAAGTCGGCGCGCGTGCCGTTCAAGCTGGCGCTCGAGCCCTCCAATTGCGCGCGCGCCTGATCGACACGAGCTTGAATCTCTTCCTTGTCGAGTTCGGCGAGCACTTGCCCCTTCGTAACTTTGTCACCGTAATCGACGTAGAGCTTCTTCACGATGCCGCTGGCCTTGGATTTGATTTCGACCTTGGTGATGGGCTCGATCTTGCCGGTGGCCACCACGCTTTTCGCCAGGTTCCCCCGCTCGACCTTGGCCAGCTTCGAGGGGTCGATCTTGGTGCCGCCGCTGGTGGCTGCGATCAGCACTCCGGCAACTACCAGAACCAGAACGGCTGCTATCGAGCCGTAGATGATTCGCTTGCGCCTCTTTTTCTTGCCGTTGCCGTTGCCTTCCACGACCGCCTCCTGCTTGATTTTAAATCTTAGAACCGGCACGCACTTGTTGTTACGGGAGAAACATCGGAATAGTTCCTCAAAAATTCTCGACCCCTATTTCTCGGTTCCTATTTCTCGATCGTCGCAACCGACCGTCGCGCTGGGCATTCTTCATGCCCGCAGCCGTCTGCTATGTACTTAGACCACGCGGCAACGAAAAGGAAAGCGTCGGGGTAACAATCAAGGGCTGGCTTCCGACTGTACCGCCAGCCAGTGCGTGGCATAAAATCCACACTGTCATCCTGAGCGAACCGGGGTCCCCACCGCGCCCGCTTTTGGCGCGATGGGGTGGAGGAGCGAAGGACCTATGTATTTGAATTCGCGACGCCTCCGCCCGAGACACGGCACTGTGCATTCTCATCCTCCGATCCATTATCCCTTTGGAATGTTAGAATTAGAGTTCCATGATTGCATACGTGCTGCTGCGGGTGTTCGTCATCCTGCTTTTGGTGGCGGCCAATGCCTTCTTCGCCGCAGCCGAGTTCGCGCTGGTCAGCGTGCGCGAAACGCGCATCCAGCAGCTGATCGAAGCCCACCGCGCCGGCGCCCGCACCGTCCTCAAACTTCACCAGCAACTCGGCCGCGTTGTGAACGGCGTGCAACTGGGAATTACCGTTACCAGCCTGACCCTGGGTTGGCTAGGCGAGCCGGTTCTGGCGCGGCTGTTAGAGGGCTGGATCGGAAACGTGCCGCATGCGGCGATCTACGCTCATGCCATCGCCGTGACGGTGGCCTTTGTGATGATCACCAGCCTGCTCGTGATCATGGGCGAACTGGTTCCGAAGTCGCTCGCGTTACAACGGGCCGAGCGCGTCGCACTGGCGGTCGCGGCGCCCATGGACGTTTTCCTGACCGTCACCGCACCATTAACGATTGGCATGAGCCGCGCAGCTGGTTTTGTCCTGCGCGCCTTCGGGACCCCCGAGATCCGGCACGGTTCTGTTCACTCCCCCGACGAACTCAGGCTGATCGTAACCGCGGCGCGCACTTCCGGGCAACTCTCCTCCGCCCAGGAAGAGGTGCTGCTGAATGCGCTCGAACTGGACAACATTGCCGCGCGCCAGGTGATGGTGCCGCGGACCAGAATTTTTTCCTTGCCCGCCGACCTCAACATGGACGAAGCCCTGTCGCGCGTGGTCGAAGAACAACATTCTCGTGTCCCAGTGTATGATCCGCAGCGCGGTCCCGAACATATTATCGGTGTGCTTTACGCCAAGGACTTGATGCGTTGGACGCGGCTGCGCCTCGGCCTTATCGCTGATCCTTCCGCCGCCATGCGCATTTCTCAAATGAAGATCGGCCAGATCATGCACGATGTGCTGGTGGTGCCCGAAACCAAGTCATTGCTGGAACTGCTCGGTGAATTTCAGCGGCACAAGCGGCACTTGGCGGTCGTGGTCGACGAATTCGGCTCCACCGCGGGAGTGGTGAGCGTCGAAGACGTGCTGGAGCAACTGGTCGGCGAACTGGAAGACGAATTCGACGTCGCCTCCGCGCAGCCGGTGGTCACCGACGCGAATGCGCCGCTCGTCCTCGATGGAGCGATCAACATTCGCGACCTCGAAGCGCAATACGAGCTGAAGCTTCCACAGGACGAAGGCTTTGAGACTCTCGCCGGCTTCCTGCTTTCACGGTTGCAGAAGATGCCCATCGGCGGCGAGGCGTTCGATTATGAAGGGCGGCGTTTTGTCGTCGAGAAAATGGACGGCCATCGCATCGCCACGGTTCGGATCGAACCCGTGCCCGCGCCCCCGGCGTCCACGGTGTTGCCAGCGTCCGTGCAGCGGGCCGGAGACTAGATCGTGTGGGAACGGGTGCCCGTGTGGGGACGGGCGCCCTCGCCCGTCCAAGCCGAGCGCAGCTCGGCAGTTGCCTGTGGCCACGGCAACTCTGGATTCGCGATAACGAGCGTGGTACAAGTAGGGGCTGATCACCCATGCCGCGCTACATCATCACCCGCGTCCTTTACACCCTGCCGGTCATCTGGCTCGTAGTCTCCACCGTTTTCCTGCTGATCCACTTCGTCCCCGGCGATCCCATTCAGCAAATGCTAGGCGAGGGCGCCGCAGCCGGAGACATCCAGGCCGCCCGCCACGCCTACGGACTCGATGTGCCGCTAGGCGAGCAGTACCTGAATTACTGGCGAGGCGTGCTCCACGGAGATCTAGGCGAGTCGCTGCGCTTCAATCAAGGAGTTACAAAGCTGATAGCGCAGCGCTATCCCTTCACCTTGCAGCTGACGCTAGCGTCACTATTCGTAGCGATTGTCCTGGCCATTCCAGCAGGAGTGCGCTCGGCGCAGCGTCGCAATCTGTGGGATGACCGTCTGCTGAGCGTAGTCAGCCTCTTCGGCCTGTCCTTTCCAAACTTCGCGCTGGGCCCGGTGCTGATCCTGCTCTTCGCCGTTAAGTTGGGATGGCTCCCCGTCTCCGGTTCGGGCAGCATAGCCCATCTAGTGCTTCCCGCAATCACCATGGGCAGCGCGCTGGCCGCGATCCTGACCCGCATGGTGCGAACGTCGATGCTGGAAGAGTTAGGACAAGACTACATCCGCACCGCCCGCGCCAAAGGCCTGCCCGAGCGCACCATCGTCTATCGTCACGCGCTGCGCAACGCCATGATCCCAATCCTGACCGTCCTAGGATTACAATTCGGAGCGCTCTTAGCCGGAGCGATCGTAACCGAGACAATCTTCTCCTGGCCAGGAATCGGACGCCTGACCATCCAGGCCATCGCCAACCGCGACTACTACCTGGTGCAGGGATGCATTCTGGCGATTGGGTTGACCTATGTAGCCGTGAACTTTCTGACCGACTTACTGTACTCGGCGGTGAACCCGAGAATAAGACAGTAACCTGGAGGACCACGATGCCCGAATATGTTCCGAATGTGGCGACGCCCGCCGAAAAAGGAAACGCGCTCGAAGCTGCGGTGGCCGCGATTGAAAGTCACATTCTGCGAACAACTCCGGGGCTAGGTGCCCCAGGTTCGCGCCCGTCCTTTGGGCGCTAACCTGGGCTTGCTCACACCAACTCAATCGCCACCCGCCGCCCCACCAACGCCGCTGCCCGCTGCAGGCTCGACAGTGTGATGTCGCGTTTCGGATCGAGAATGCGATCCACCTGGGATCGGCTCGTCTTCAGCAGGACCGCCATGCGCGCCTTGGAAATCTTTTTCTTCTTCATGGCCTTGGCCAGTTGCCAGGCCACGACCTCCTTGATGGCTTGCGCCTGCGTTTCCTCAAAGATGTTTTCCTTCTTCAGGAAGTCGTCAATGCTTGACCCCAAATTCTTCTTACTCATTTGTTACTCTCCTGTTCGGGTCAGCCGACCCTGATGTGCTGCTCACTACAACTACGACCCCAACTCCCTCTGGCGTTTGCGCGCCAGCACTAAATCGTCCTCGGGTGTTGCCCGCGTTTTCTTAATGAATCCGTGCAGCGCCACCAGACAGCCCCGATAAAAGCAAATCAACACGCGCGCCGTGCGGTTGCCCGGCAGGTCGGTTCGCACTTCCCACAGACCTTTTCCTATCGGACGGCACAGCGGCATGCCCACCGGCCAGCGCCATTGCGCCCGCAACAGGTCCGTCCCGATAGCATGCCGATCCGCTGTGCTCATTTCTTTCAGCCAATCGCGGACGGGCTCGCTGCCCGCGTCATTGCGGAAGAACACGAGTTCGACTTTTCGCGGCGCTCCCTCACCAGCCATCTTGAACCGTCTCCAGTGTACCACAAAAGGTACAGTCAAGAGTGTACAGTAATCCACATGATGGCGCCTGACCCTTTTTCATCACAAACAATCTGTGTGCCGCATCACAGACTTCCAACTCGCCTTGCGCGACAATTGAAGATGATTAGGGGCAGCGAAGAGCTGTGCCCACAGGTTTGGCAGTTAGTCTTTTGATAACTAGATGACCGATTCTTGAAGCGGTCAGCAGGCCTCAAAAAACCGCCGAAACTATGATTTTTAAGAGAATTCAGCGAAAAATCGAGCTAAGTCCTTATTCCGAAATATTTTGAAAATAAGTCCCTGGCGCTCTAGATTTTGGCGGGAGGAATCCCCCTAACCCCATGATTCCAATAGATCAGGGGGGAGGGGGTAGTGGTAAACACAGGTTAATACCTTGCGAGTAAACATCAGGGAGCGAAGGGACAACGCACTCGGCCACTAAGGCCAACATTGCTCCTCCCGAGCATTTTATATATAAGTGAAGCCAAGTCGTCCTCGACCATGTCCAGCGTAGCCATCTCGCTCCCACGCGTAGCCCGCCACAATCCATTAGCGGCTGTCGGAGTCGTGTTGGTGTCCCTGTTCGTGTTCTCCGCGATTTTCGCGCCCTGGATTGCTCCGCAAGATCCCGCGCACATCGATCTGCCGAACCGCCTGCAATCGCCATCGGCGCAGCATTGGTGCGGAACCGATGAACTCGGACGCGACATCCTCTCCCGCCTGATCTGGGGCGCGCGGATTTCTATGTTCGTCGGCAGCAGCGTGGTTGCATGTTCGCTTCTGCTTGGCCTCATCATCGGCAGCCTTGCCGGATACTACGGCGGAGGCATCGACCGCTTCGTCAACATCGTGTTGATGAATGCCTTTCTTTCGTTCCCCGGCATTCTCATCGCGATCGCCTTCGTGGCCTTCCGCGGCCCCGGCATTTTCAACCTCGTTCTTGCCCTCTCGCTAGGAGGATGGGTCGGCTACGCCCGCCTGGTGCGCGCGCAAGTGCTGGCTGTGCGCGAACGAGAATTTGTCGAAGCCGCGCGAGTGCTCGGCGCCGGAGATCTCCACATCATTACCCGGCACATCCTGCCCAACATCATTCAGCCCGTAATTGTGCAGGCGGCCATCGGCATGGCGGGCGCGGTTCTAGCTGAGGCGACGATGAGTTTTTTGGGATTGGGTGTCCCGCCGCCAACCGCGAGTTGGGGATCGATGCTGAACGACGCCCGCTCCCACCTCTTCGATGCTCCGCATCTGGTGCTCTTTCCGGCGGTGACAGTGATGTTCGCGGTCCTCGCCTTCAACTTTATCGGCGATGCGTTGCGCGACCTTCTCGACCCAAGATCCCGGATTGAAGCGGGGTTGTAAGTGCTAGGCATGAATTTGGGTCGTCATCCTGAGCGAACCGGGGTCCCCAGCGCGCCCGCTTTTGGCGCGATGGGGGTGGGGGAGCGAAGGACCTATGTATTTGAATGCATGAGATGCTTCGCTTCGCTCAGAATGACAAGTGCGTGGTGAATTTACATATCCTTAACATTCTCAGACTTGATGTCCACTAACTGCTTTTCCGCTGATACCTTTTTCCACGCTCTCACGTCTAATTCAAAGACGGCAGATTGCGGAACTTTTTCCAGGGCTGGTTCGTATGAACAGACATATGGAACTCCAATTTCAAGTCGAATGCTTGCAGGATGTGGCGGTCGTGAACTGCTCGGGACGCATGGTGCGCGGGGCAGCGCTCGACGAATTCCGGCGCCGGATCGAGCAACTCGAGCGTGTCCGCGTGCTGGTGCTTGATGTTTCCGAAGTCGAGCAACTGGACGCGGGTGGCTTGGGAACCTTGCTCCTGGTGCGCGGTTGGGCAACGCAGAACTCGGCGAAGCTGAAGCTGGTGAACCCGCCGGCTTTCTTCCGCAGAATGTTGGAAGCCACGCACCTGAACTCAGTGTTTGAGATTTCTTCCCTGAAAGAAGCAATCTGCATCTTACGGTCGAATGAAATCCCGCCACCGAAGGAATGCCGGCCGCGCTTCGCGGTCGCCTGAGCAAGCCCGCCGCATGGGCGCGATGCTTTGGATTATCCTTGGCACGTTGATCGGCCACCCGCGCGGCACACAGGCTACGCACCGTAGGTTTCAGTCGCAGGAGTATTTCGCCACGATGCAGGCGGAGCAAAGCTAACAGCCAAAAGCTAACAGCCGCCTTTACGGTTTGACAGTCTCTGCGCCTGCTTCCGCACGCTTTACTTCCGTTCGACTGCCCGGCGCGACGTGCGGCTCGGCCAGCGTCCCCGTGAGCGTCCATGATTGCTCGTCGCCACGCGTCAGCACGAAATCGAGGCCACTGCTCGGAGAGGAGGTTCCGCTTACCTGATAAATGCCGTCGCGCGATTCCAGTTTGCCTGCAGAGAGTTCCCAAACACCTTTTTTTAGGTGCAGCTCTCCGGCGAACCGGTGCACTGGCAGAGGCGCAGGCGATCCCGGAATTTCAATATGGAGCAGGCTGCCGTTCCGCATCACGAACTTCAACTTGCCGTCGGAGCGCGCCAGCAGATCACGGAAGCTCTCTCCGGATCCCTCCACATCGAACTTGCCGTCGGCCGTTCCGGCAATCCAGGCATCGTTCATCAACGAGCCCACCTGCTCCAGCGAAATGTTTTGCAAGGTTCCGGTGCCGCGATACCGCAGGGCCTGCGTGGACGCGTCGTGACTCGATGCATCTTGACTCGACACGTCAATGGTCCAGTTCCCATGATGCGTGCCCTGCAGCACTTGTGCGCGCAAAGCCGTCAGTGCGATCTTGCCTCGATCCACTCCCACTTGCGTCGCAACCTGAGTGGCGACCACCTTCTTCAATCCGAACTGGCCGACGTGCAAGTTGCCGTACGCCTGAATCGCGAGAACTGGCGAGCCGCCCTGCGGCACATTGGAATTGGAATTGGAATTCAAGATGCGGTACCACGGACGTTTGGCGGGATGCGGCGTAAACCATTCGGCGAGATCTCCGGTCGAAAGCTGGTCAGCCGTGAGATCGAACTGAAATACACAATCCGGAGCGGCGCTTGGAGTAGCGCAATGACGGGGCGCTATAATCCCGCCGCTCCAATGAGTGCTTCCAGTACGGGCAGAAATCTTCTCCATCAATACCGCATCCGGAGTGAGAGACATGGTCGCTGAGCCAATTTCAATTGGCGCGTTCAGGCCGCGCATCTCGGCGTGCACGTTTCGCAACTGAGCAGTCCCAAGTGTGGCGGGAGCTGCAAATCCCTGCCAGGGCCCGTAGACGCTCACATCTAATTTCGCCGAACCTTCCGCCGCCGGGCGCGCTGCCGGCAAGCCCAGAACGTCTTCCAGACGAAACAGGTCTTTCAGTTCCACGTCGCCGCGCAGAAAAAAACCATAACCGGCAGTGGACATCCACCCGCTGGCATTCACGGGCGCGGAGGCGTTTATCGTCAATGGAGCCGGCCCAATCCGCAGGTGAGGCTCAGCTGGCTCCTCGTCCTTTTGTTGTTCTTGTGCCCTCCGATGACCGGGCCTGCCCCGCTGCGAATTGGCGGGTACTATCGTCCGTGAAACCAGAGCCAGTGGAATCGTGCCGAAGGCAACCTCATCCTTTCCCGCGTTCCTTGCATTCCCCACATTCGACGACAGGCGCACGTTGGTCGCCGAGCCCGTACCGGTCCATTGCGGCAATGAATCCTGCCGCTCGATCCCGGGAACGTTGCGCGTGGCGCGGAACTCAGCATTCAGCAATCCGCTCGCAGTGAGATCGCCGGGAACCTGCTTTTTCGCCTGGCGCAGCAATCGAACGACAGATGTCAGCGGCACCTTTTCAGCTGACAGCGTCAGATCGTAGGTGGGTAGTTGTGCGATCCGGGCAAAGGTTCCCCGCAAGCGGAGAATCCCGCCGCCTACCGGCGATTCGCACAGCAGGTCGGCAAGTGTGCTGGTGACCGCGTTATACCGTCCCGAGCAACCAATTGCCAGGCGTACGTTCTCGCTGCCAACAATGTCGTAGCGATGGAAATCTTCAATTGCGGTCTCGCTCTCGATTCGCAGCGCTTCCGGAGTGCCGGATAACTTCGCCGTGAAATTAACTCCGCCGCGCCATCCGCGGTCTTTTCCGCTCAGCAATTTCGTGATCTGTCCGAGTTGTCCGTTTCGCCATTGCACGGTGATCTGCACCGGGGTCAACCGCGAGCTCCGAGCGCGCTGCCACGTGGCGTTGATCTGGAGCAAGCCGGTATCGGTGAGATGAAAATCCGTGCGCACGGGTTCGGCTTTCATGCGAGCGCTCCAGGAATTTTCTGAATCCTGCCAAAGTGCCACATCGGCATCCATAAGCGCGTAGGACTTCTTCGTCTGTCCCAGCTTGAAATTGATGCGGGCATTGCTGGCTTCGAGATAGGGGAATGCGGGGCCGCGCTCGGACGCGGGTTTTCCGGTCGGAGCCGCGGGAATTTGCGCGTTGCGCTCAAGCAGGCTCGCCAGGTTCCAGCGGCCTTCATTGCTGCGTACCAGGTTGATGCTGGGTTCGGTTGCGCTCAGGGTGGCGATCTCCAGTCGCCCGAGGAACAGGGAACGAAAGCGGATCGCAGCGGAAACGTCCTGCGCGCGGATCATCGGCTCCTCGCTAAATGAAGGATCGTCGTAGATGACGAGACCTTCAAGATCGAAGCCTGGTCGCGGCAGAAGATGCAAACGTACCTTGTCGAGCGCGACCCTGCGTCCCAGCGCTCTTCCGATGGAACTCGAAATCCGGTTTCGCAATTGGTGCACGGCTGGCCGGAACAGAAACAGGATCAGCAGGAGAGCCGCGACCGCAGCCACCCCGCGCCTGGATCGCGGAAATTTGGATCGCAGAAATTTGGACCGCAGAAATTTCACCGCACGATCCTGAAGGTTCGCGACCACCGCGTTTCATCAAAGAAGTGAATGATGATGTGCACCAGGAACGCCAGCCGGTCGCCCGCGCTGCGCATCTGGTACTGGTCGGGCGGCGTGATGAACGACCAGTAAATGAACATGGGACGGCCGATTACGTTCTTCCGCGGAATAAAGCCCCAGTAACGGCTGTCATAACTCACGTCGCGATTGTCGCCCATGGCAAAGTAGCTGTCCGGGGGCACAATGATGTCACCGCCCTCCAGATGCGAAGGCAGTTCTTGCTGCCATTTTTCGTTTCTTACCCCATACATTTCAGAAGGCGGCACGGCAGGAAAATTGTCCCGGTAGGGATTGTAATCCGCCAGTTTGTGCTGGACGTACGGCTCAATCAGTTTTTCGCCGTTGCGGTAGACGACGCCATCGCGCAAGTGGATGTGGTCGCCGGGGACGCCCATGATCCGTTTCACCACGAACAGACCTTGTTCCTCAGGCGACAGGAACACAACAATGTCGCCGCGGCGGATGTCGCGATACGGCATCAGCGGCCCCATCCAAAGCGTCGGCGGCGCGAACTGCTCCCGGTTCACGAACACGTGGTCGCCGATGAGCAGCGTGTCCTCCATGGAACTGGAGGGAATCTCAAACGCCTGCAGAATAAACGTGATAATGAATAGGCCCACGACCAGTACTCCCGCCAGGGAGGCCAGGAATTCCACCGTAGTCTCACGCGGCTTTTCGTCCACAATGACTTGTTTTTCTTTTTTCGACACGTTCGGTATCCGTTTCCGAGGATTTCTTCTCAGCGTACCAGCCTGAAAGTACGTTCCCAGCGCGTTATCTGGAGCCAATGAGTTACCGCGTAGGCAAGGTGATAAAGTCTATCACCCAGAGTCGGCGATCCGGGAAGATCATTATTCAAACTGCCCGCCGACCAGTAAATCAAAAGCGGGCGTCCGATGATATTTTCGCGTGGCACGAATCCCCAGTACCGGCTGTCTTGGCTGTCATCGCGATTGTCACCCAGAACAAAATAATGGCCCTCGGGAATAATCAACTGGTGGTCCTCCACCAGTTTCGGCATTTCTTTCCACCATTTTGCATCCACTCCGTAGTCGGGAGAATCGGTCCGCGGAAAGTCGTCGCGATAGGAATTGCGGAGCGTGGTGAGGTAATGCACGTAGGGCTCCTGCACGGGAACGCCGTTGATGTAGACGCGCTTGTTGATGAGGCGCAGGCGATCTCCGGGCAAGGCCACCACTCGCTTGACAAAGTGCTGCGCAGGATTCACAGGATAATGGAAGACGATGATGTCACCGCGCCGGACGTTGCGATAGGGCAGAAGACGCAACAGGCGGTTCCAGCCCGTGCTGCCGCCGTAGCAAAACTTATCTACCAGCAGGTAGTCGCCGATCAGCAGCGTTTGCTCCATGGATTCCGAAGGAATGGTGAATGCCTGCAGGAGAAATGTAACCACAAAAACGGCGATCACGACCGTTCCCGCGACCGACTGAATGGTCGCGGGCCAATCGCCTGCGGAAATCTTCGCGCTCCAAGACATAATTGCTCTGTAGGGACGGGGCTTGCCCCGTCTCCTGGGTGCCGCGCCCCGAATGTTGCGGTCGGTCCGAGATGCGGCAAGCCGCGTCTTTACCGGAAATCAGATGCTTTACGCCGTGCATCGGGCAATGTGCCCAGGTGCTCCAGAACTTGCCGCGCCGCTTCCTGTTCCGCCCGCTTCTTGGTCGCGCCCTGTGCGCGCCCCACGAATTGCCCCATCGCAGGCTCCGGCAATCTCACCTCGACCGTGAAGGTCTTCTTGTGTTCAGGGCCTTCCTCCTTCACCAGCGCGTAAACCGGCTGCGGTCCACCTCTGGCCTGCAGTGCTTCCTGCAAGGCGGACTTGAAATCCATCACCGGAATGTCGCTGGTCTCCAGTTTCATGTGGGCCAGTTCCGGGTCCACGATCACGCGCACGATAAAGTCTCGCGCCACCGGCCACCCGCCGTCGAGATAGAGCGCCGCCAGGATCGCTTCCAGCGCATCCACCAGCAGGCTTGCCTTATTTCGGCCACCGCTTTTTTCTTCGCCGCGGCCGAGACGCATGTAACGACCAATCTGAAGTTGCTCGGCCACCCGCAGCAGATGTGGTTGCCCTACGAGGTGAGCGCGCAGCTTGGAAAGGTGCCCTTCCTGGAATTCAGGGAAGCGATGGAACAGCGCCTCGCTGGCGGCTAGCCCGAGCACAGCGTCTCCCAGAAACTCGAGCATTTCGTTGTCACCGCTGGACGAACCGCCGCCAGTCGAACCGCTGCCCGCGCCCAGCGCCTCCGCCTCGCGCGCTTGCGAGCTGTGGGTAAGCGCCTGCTCAAGCAGTTCCGGGCGCTGGAAGTGGTGACCCAAGCTTTCTTCCAGCGCCATGATTTCGCGTGACTTCATTTTTGTAGAGACGCGGTTTGCCGCGTCTGAGACGAAGCAAGCCTCGTCTACAGTAGCGGCGGTTAGTTCTTTGGCGGGCTCTGCGGTTGGGCCGGGGCCGCGCCTCCCGTGAGCTGTTGCAAGCGGTCGCGTTCCCGGCGCGCCGGGGTTCCAATCACGGTGTTGTCCTGCGTCAGTTCCACGGCGCGGTTTGCCACCTTGAGCGCCTCCGGATATTTCTGCTGCTTATCGAGCGCCAGCGCCAGACGGAGAATGACTACTGGGTCCGGGTTGCTGGGGAACGCGTCGATCGACTTCTGCAGATTCTCCTGCGCTGCCGCGTAATTCTCTTTCTTGAACTCAATAGTACCGATAACCGAATACGCGTTTGAGCGCAGCAGCGACTTGTAGGTGTCAATCTTCTCCTGCGGCGTGTTTGCCGGGACGCTGATGTCGGTGTCAACGGTCTGCAGGGCCTTCTGCGCCATCGTGATCGCTTCGCCGAAACGCTGATCTTTGTCGATATCCGAGTCGCGCGTTCTCTCGGCGATTACCTCGGCGACGATCACCAGAGCTTCTGGATTGTCCCCGTCGAAGCTGAGCACTTTGCGGCCCATGGCTTCGGTCTTCTCGGCGTTGTTTGCGCTCTGGTAGAGTCGCATGGCGGTCTGATAGAGCAGCACGCGAACTTCACTGTCGGGGAACTTGGCGGAAAAATCGTCAGCCGCCTTCTCTAGCGCGGCAGGATCGGTATTTGCCGCCGCCGCGTTGTAGGCATCCTGCTCGGGCTTGGTCTTGAGTTGCGGGGGGCGCTTTGCCGGTGGCGTCGTGGCCCCCGGAGTTGTACCTTGTGCTGGCGCTGCCTGACCCGCTGCCGGTGGGTTCTTCTGCGCCGGTTGTCCGGTGCTCTGAGCCGCGGCCCAGATCGCGATACTGAGTATTCCTAAAATGACTGCTGCTCGCTTCATGCTGTCTCCCATAACGCAAGATTTTGGAATCTAAGATCTGCTCACGCCCATACGCGCCTTGCCCCGTCTTTACAAGGAAATCTACTCTGGCTGCTTCGCCACCGGAGGCTCATACGGCTGTTCCAGTCCCCGTTGCGCCGCCAGCTTCGCTTCTGGAAGTTCTCCGTTGGCCGCGCTCAGAGCCGCCCGATACTGGTTCACGGCGGCGAGCCGATCCTCCTTCAAATCAAAAATGCGGCCAAGATAAATATGGGACCAGGCGATTACCTTGGGTTCATGGGCGGTCTGCAGCGCTCGTTCAAAGTAGGTGCGCGCCCCTTCCATGTCCCGATTCGCGGTGGCGACTTCCGCCAAAATGAATAGCGCGCGTCCCGAATCTTCTTCCTGCTCATCGAGCGCCTGTTGCGCCAGTTTCTGCGCGGTTTCCCGATCGCCCGCCGCCAGCCGCCGCTCCGCGTTCAGCAGCAGGTGCTCGTTCCGGCTACCCGCCAGGTGCAGAAGTTCCGGCGCCGCCTCGCCCGCGAACTGAATCAGCGATGCCCGCTTCATTTCTTTGCCGACGTCAATCGAGCCGACCAGGTCCGCATAAGCATTGCGCATGCCCGCTGGATCTTTATCGAACTTGCCCAGCGCGTCGTAGAAATAGCGCGTAAGGACGTACCCTTCCTTGTCGGCTTCCTCGATGCCCTTGACCCGCTCCGCCTCGGGAATCTTGGTCAATCGCTCTTCGATCGCCCGTATCAGGCATTCCGTCACCAGCAGCGAAATGTCGCTCTTGAACGCTTCATCCATCGGAGCGTCCTTCACGTCCTCGAGCAACGGCTCAAGCCGCTTGAACGAGCCGCCGTTCTTCAGCGCCAGCGGATCCAGAAGATAATGCAGATACGTATGCCGAATCTGCTGCATCTTGATCGCCGTGCTCGAGGTCGGCGAAATCACCACGTAGTAATCCGACGCGTAGTTGCGCGCGTTGGTCTGGCCCGGCGCGCCCATCGCATCCAGATAGACGGTGAACTGCCGTCCCAGGTACCCGGCCGATGGCATCTTCAAATAGATCTCGGTGTCGAACGTCATCTTCGCCAGCGGAGCGTGATAGATCTCGGTCAACTCCGTGTACCGTGCCCGGTGCCGCTCCCAGATGGCATGCAAGCCCATCCTCTCGTAGAAGGCCTGCATCAGCGGCACCATGCCCGCCACCACTACGGCGTCGGGTGGCAGCTCCGCCTGCTTCACTTTCAACGTGAAAGTCGGCGGCTCCTCCAGATAGAGCGCCAGCGATACAAATTGGGACAGCTCGCGTGAGGCATCCCCTATCTGGTGCTGCCGGTAGAACAAGCACATCGGATCGACCACGTCCTGAGCTCCGGCGGTATTCTCCACCGCCTTGGCAACTTCCGACCGGATCTGCGTCCGCAGCGGGTCGGAAACATTCAGCTCCTGATCATAGCCGCAAGTGTTGATGGCGGTCAGCACCGTGAACAGCGTCTCGCTGGTTTCCAGAGAAACCTGCGGCCGATTCTGCGCCAAGCCCGACGCCTTTGACAGCACTATCGCGAGGCTCAGAGCGAACGCCAGTCGAACCCGTTTTCTCAGGAAACCACTTCCGATCTCAGACATAGATGGATGGCTAGAAAATAGTGTACGAACTGGTCAATTCGCGGTCAAACGGAGGAGTGCCAGAAGATTGCTAGAATGGACGCGGTTCCAGAACGTTTCGTGTTAGGGCATCGCTCTAGCGATACCATAAATTCTCTTCCGCCTGTAGAGATGGCGCTTGCCTCATCTCAGACGCGACAAGCCGCGTCTCTACGGGAAATCAGACACGTTGTCATCCTGAGCGCCTCACGGCAACTTTAATTTAAGCAGCACCTGCGGGTTCAAATACACGCCTTGCCAGCGCACGGCAAGATGCAAGTGCGGTCCGGTAGCGCGTCCTGTGCCTCCGCTCAGTCCGATCTCCTGGCCTTTGTCCACATCGTCGCCCTCTTTGACGGAAAATTTCGACAAATGCAGATAGAGCGTCAGCAGCCCCTGCCCATGATCGATGACCACGCAATTCCCTTCAAAGAACAGAGCCCGCGCCAGGATGACGCGCCCGCTATTAACTGCTGCGACCGAGGTTCCACTGGGCACACGGAAATCGAGCCCCTGATGGGTGCTCTGTACGGAACCGTTGAAGACGCGCTCGACCCCGAACACGTCGGAGATCTCAGCATTGACTGGAGGCGTGAACGAGCCTTTCCATTCGCGGCCGGGGCTGAGGGTTTCAAAAATCAGGGCCTTTGTTTCCTTGTCTTGTTCGATCTGGCGCAGGTCTTCGGGGCTGGGCGCCGTGTAGCGTCCGGGAACTGTCAGCAGCACGCGGGGATAGCGTTGGCGTTCCACCCGAATTTTCTTTTCAAACGAGATCGCCTGTCGGTCGGATTGCCCAGATGAAGTTTCGGCGTGAAGTTCGATGGGATAAGTTCCCGGCTTGGTTTCGAGACTGGCCCCGGCGAGCGCGAACCATGATTTGTGGCTCGCGTCAAAGCTGAACGTGATCTCGTGGCCCAGCCAGTTGCCCGAAAGCGTGCGGACCGGCTTCGGCGTGGTGACGCGGAAGAGCACCGGCGTTCCGTTGACCAGTCGGGCGGGCTGGATGCTGACAGTCCAGTGCGCGGCAGTTGCCCCCGATATGTTTGCAGCCAGCGCAAGCAGCACGAGCACAATGAACGCAACGGAATGGAAGAGGCGCTCGCGCATTGCGTCTTCAGGCTAACATTTCAACAGAAGAAACATACATACTGCCGCCATGATCCTAACTGTTGCCCCCAACGACTTGCCGCGGGCTACATCTTGGTCCGCTTTGCGGCTTGAAGGCTACTGCCTGTTTCTAACGACCGACGGACGCGGCGCGAGCGCCAGGGTTGCTTGCCAACAGCTTCAACATCGCCTGGTCGTCGGCGGGCTGGGAGAAAAAGTACCCCTGCGCCATCTCGCAATTGAGCTGCTTGAGCAGGTTGATCTGCTCTTCCGTCTCCGTCCCTTCGGCGACGACTTTCAAACCGAGATTGTGGGCAAGCATAATGATGGCCCGCACGATCTCGCGATTTTCCGGGTCGCTGTCCATGTTCGAAATGAAGGCACGGTCGATTTTCAAAGTGTCCACCGGAATCCGGCGCAAGCGGCTGAGCGAGGAATACCCGGTGCCAAAATCATCGATGCTCAACCGCACGCCGAGTGCCTTCAGTTGCGCGAGGACGTGACCGGATTTTTCCGCATCCCCCATGGCGATGGTTTCTATGATTTCGAGTTGCAAGCAGTTCGGATCAACCCCGGTCTGATCGAGAGATTTACGGATCTTGCTGGCTAGGTCGGGCTGGGCGAACTCTCTTGAGCTGACGTTCACGCTCATGGTCAGGGGCGGGGTGGAAGGAAATTCAGACTGCCAGGATCGGAGATGTTGGCAAGCTTCGCGCAGCAGCCGCCGATTCATGGGGATGATGAGCCCAGTTTCCTCCGCAACCGCGATGAACTCAATCGGTGGAAGTATGCCCTCCGGACGTTGCCACCGCGACAGGGCCTCGAAGCCCGCAATCTTGCCGGTCTGCAACCACACAATGGGCTGGTAGTAAACGCGAAATTCTCCCTGGTCGACGGCCTTACGCAGGTCCGTCTCCAGCCGCAACCGCTTCACCGCATTCGCATGCATGGCCGTGTCCGACACCTCACAGCGGGCCTTTCCGGCTCGCTTAGCACGGTACATGGCTATGTCCGCATCGCGCAGCAGGTCCTCTGCCTGGGTGTGAGGGCTAATACTTGAAGCGATTCCGATGCTCGCTGAAATTACTATTTCCTGTTGGTTGACTACAAACGGGGTCGCTAGTTCCGCTTGCACTCGTTCCGCAACGCGTACGGCTTGAATGGGATCGCGGATGTCGTCCAGAAGAATCGTGAATTCATCGCCGCCGAGTCTGGCTAATGTATCGTCACTGGCAGGCCTGTCGATCACGCCACTCGTGCGCGGCCGCGAGACCGTATCGGCTCGTCGCACCGAGTCCCTCAATCTTTGCGCGAGTTGAATCAGCAGTTCATCCCCGGCGGAGTGTCCCAGGCTGTCATTGACGATTTTGAACTCGTCGACATCAATGAGCAGCACGGCGAATTTGTAGTTTGGTTGCCTTTTGGAGAGAGTGAGAGCATGCTGCAACCGGTCCAGGAACAGAGCGCGGTTGGGCAGGTTGGTGAGTCCGTCGTGGAATGCGTTGTGGGCCAACATTTCTTCGGCCCGCTTGCGCTCGGTGATGTCGCGGTTCACGATTACCAATTTGTCGGTTTGGCCTTCTGCGTTTCGGATCGGGCTCGCGGTCGATTCCAGAGTGCGCCAGGACCCGTCTTTATGTCGTACCCGGTACTCCATCCGTTCTCCGCGACCGGTAAGGCGGGCTTTTTCTGCGGCTTCCAATACTCGCGGGCGATCGTCAGGATGAATTTGCTCGAACGACGAAGTGGTCTTCAAGTCCTCGGGAGAATACCCGAGGATTTTTTGATATGCGGGACTGTTGTACAGCCGGCGGCCATCGCTGTCGACCAGCGCGATCATATCGTCGGCATTTTCACTGATAAGTTGAAAAAGCTGATCGCGCTCGGCCAGTTGGCGTCGGATGCGGTGGAGTTGCAGGTGCTGATAAATCGCGTAAAAGTCGAAGAGCAATACCAGAGCTGCCAGCCCGCGTACCCATTCCCTCAGATCAAACCAGTAGGCAACATCCTTATCCCGATTGAACCAAGGAAAAGTGAATGAGATGATCCCCAGGGTCAATGCCAGGGTTACGGCAACAGCGAACCCCCATAGCCACCATTCCCGACCTTCGATCCGGCGCATCTCGGTCGGAATCGCCTCTGGGCTGTTCTGGCTCACCTGTTGGAATGCTTGCTGATTCATGCCGTACGACTATTCTCCCGCAACCTATACGAATTCTAGCCTGCGGAAGAACGTAGGAAGAGTTACGAAAGGAGGGATGTCAGGGCATGGCCATCATGTGAGCCATCTAATGTTGGAAAGATTACTAGTGCGGAGAGTCAAGGCACAACTCCGTTGCCGCAAGCACTCGTCCCGTCTAAGTTGGGAGATGTGGTGGACCTGGTCGGGATCGAACCGACGACCTCTTCCATGCGATTTAACCCCGATTAAGAAATACAACTATTTACAAGATCCAGAGGCCCGTCTTTTGGGTTTTTGTACCCGCAACGCAGGTTAGGATCACAGGTAAAGAGCGCAGGTGAACATATCGGCAGATCTGCTACGAGGGCGAGCACCTACTGAAGCAGCCTAAAGACCGGAGCCGTCGGTAGAAACGTGGCAAAGTCGCATTACAGCGTTTCAGGAAGTCAACGAATCCCCAGAGTGCGAAGCCAGCCACGAAGAGGATTGTCACTCCCATCCACCACTTCTTCACTGCCAGAAAGTAACCAGTGTTCCACAGTGTCATCGATCTATTTTTCTCCGTTATCTGTATCGTAAGAGGCGTTCGAGCTTACGAGCAACTCGATCTTCACTGTCGTCAATCTCTGAGTTCTTGATTCTGATAGTGCGAATTCCGAGATCTCCGCGAAACTTCGCGTCTCGGATTCTGTCGCGCCATTCGCGCCCAATGTGGGATGGGCCGTCGATCTCGACTACTGCTTGTAGTTCGCGGATATAAATATCGGCCACGCATGCGTAGTCCCAGTTGGCCGCACGCAAACGCACCTCATTGCGGTGTTGTATCCCCTGACGTCGCAATGCTTCAGAGAGATTCTTGTGCGTTCTTGTCATTGACGCTCTATCTCCTTCTTACACATGCATCGGCATCACCGCGTTTCCTCATTCGCGAACTCTATTGCCCTACGCATTTTCTGTCTTGTTACGTTTACCATCCTGTTTTGGACCGTGTCGAAGAGGACTACCATTGCATCTTCACCTCCCGCGCTCGCTTCGAGGACCTTGAACCGATCAGGCTGGTAACAAGCCTTGTTGTATTCTGCGACCAAGTCATAAAACAAGCTGAACATCCGCGCCATTGCGGAGGTCACAGACATTGGAGCAATCATTAAGCGGATCGAGTCGGTCGATGACCAGACGTTGTCCTCAGATGAGAAAGCAATAGTCGATATCGCGAGAGAGTCTCTGAGGAAGTTCCAAAAAAGCGGTTTACCCCCGGAGCAGTTTGGTCAGGGTCCCGATCTTGATGATTAAGATCACGGGATGGACAGCCTTGGGCACTCCCAGCGCATGTTCTGGTCATCCCAGTTAATGTGCCTGCGATCAATCCTGATCACATTCTTGCTCCACAGCACGGCATAAACTTCTTTGCCGTCAACCTGTCGGCAGGTTCACCGGGAAGCTTAAGGGGTTCTACGACGATAGTTCGCATCGGCTCGTCGATTTGCATATCTTGGTCCCTCTCCCTGTCTCTGGATAACAGCTAAGGAAGGATCTTCCCGCCGATCACATTTGTCGTGCGGACATTCCCCTGATTGTCGCGGACACTGATGTGTTGGCTGACGGGATTGCCGCGATCATAGATGGTGTTCGTGGTAACACGTTCTCCCTTGTCCGTGAAGCCGCTGTTGATCTCTCCGATCAGTTCTCCGTGGTTGCTACGAATCTGCATTTCAAACCTCCGTGATCATGTGCTCTTGGAAAAGTTGATGGATCTCCCGGAATTGTTCTCGGAAGTATGGTTCTTCGTCTTGCGAATAGCCGTGGGTCTTCTTGAACTGTGCCAAAGCTCGTTCCGTGAGTTCGGTCCATTGACCCGCATCAACGAACCCCGCGCAGTGCCCCGGCCAAGTTGTTCGGAGTTGTTGAGGCTGCTCGAAGCTCCAGTGGACAAGGTCAGAAGCTGCTGGAAGTTGCGTGTAGCCAGCGGCAACCCGCCTACTTCCGCATGTTCGATCGTCTGGCCAGTCGTGGCGTCCTCGGTGTTGACACTCACCACTTGACCCGTTACTTCCACTTTCTGCGAGAGTCCGACCGGCTTTAAGGTTACGTTCAGGGTGGTGGTTTCGGTCACCCGAACGCTTATGCCCTCAGCCCGAGCCTCACCGAAATTCGGGGCATTCACGACAATCGTATAGGCCCCGGGGGGCAGCAAGGTTGTCCTGAAATTTCCACTCGAACTGGTGGTTAGTCTGCGCACTGGCTGGCCAGTAGCGGCATCAATAACCTGCACAGCGGCGTTTGGAATGACTGCACCGCTGGCGTCAAGCACCGCGCCCGCGATCGCTCCCGTGGCGCCGCCCTGACCCCACCCCAGCTGCGAGCCGGTTAAACTGAGCATCACCACGATGCCAATCGAAAGAACCGCCGTCTTTGCGAGTTTCTGAAGCTCCATGTTTCCCCCCTCAGGGAAGGTTTCAAAATCACAAATGTGGTTTCCCTTGACAGCCAGCGTAACGACTTGGCAAAGCGAAGATTATGTCATATCGTCCCCGAAGCTTTGAACGAAATATCGAAACTTTCAAATCAAATTTTCCACAACCTCGAAATCTGACTCCCCGGGTAGATTCAGGTCACACGCCGGCAAACATCGCGAGGAAGCGTCGCAGGCTCGAGTAAACGGACGGCTTTGAGCGCCGCAATGCGTTCTTCGGCTAGACGATCGGCGGCAGCGTAGCAGCGAATACCGTCACGCTTCGCTAGACGGAACACTTCCTCGATCCGGTGGTAGATCTCCCGGACATTTGCCAAGGCCCGCTCTGCCTGAAAACCGCCCTTGCGCAGCCGGTCGGTGTCGAAAATTGTCCCTCCCGAGTTCGCTATGTAATCGACGGCGTAGACGATGCCGCGCCGCTCCAGTTCGTCTCCATGGCGCTCTTCGGCAAGAATATTGTTCGCCGAACCGGCGACCACCTTTGCTCGCAACTGGGGAATAGTTTCGTCATTAATTACCGCGCCCAGGGCATAGGGCGCAAATATATCGACATCTTGTTTGTAGATATCGTTCGGAGCCACCGCCGTTACCTTAAACTCTGCGATGGCTGCATCAACCTTCTGCGGATCCACGTCTGCTACGACCACCTCAGCCCCTTCCTCAACCAGCATGCGGAGCGCCTTGTAGCCTACTGCTCCGAGACCTTGGAGCGCGACTTTGCGGCCTTTTAATTCGTCCGTACCCCAGACGCGCTTCGCACAAGCCTTGGTGGCTGCAACCGATCCAAGTGCGGTGGCAGGAGCGATATCTCCGGCCCCTCCACAATGTTTGGGCAACGTTACAACATGATTCGTCTCACTGAAAATCACTTCCATATCAGCCAGCGTTGTGCCCACATCTTCACCGGTGATGTACTCGCCGCCCAGTTGGTCGACAAACCGTCCTAAGGCTCGTAACAGTGCCTCGCTCTTGTCGCGCTTTGGATCGCCGATGATGACCGCCTTGCCGCCTCCCAGATTCACTCCGGCCGCGGCGTATTTGTAGGTCATGCCCCGGGCGAGGCGCAAAGCATCGAAGATCGCCTCCTCTTCGTTGGCATAAGGCCACATTCGCAGTCCGCCCGTCGCCGGGCCCAGGATCGTCGAATGAATGGCAATGATTGCGCGCAGACCGCTTGACGCGTCATTGCAGAAGACGAGTTTCTTGTAATCGTAGCGACGCATGTAATCCAGAATTCGTGCCGACATGAGGCCTATCCTTTTTCCATAAACGAAGCCGCTACCACTGGCTAATACGTACTCAACACTTATTGCGCGGTGTAGCCTCCATCAACAAAGAGGACGGCACCAGTGACGTATGATGAAGCCCTGGAGGCAAGAAAGACTACGGGTCCGACCAATTCCTCGGGCCGTCCCCGCCTCCCCATCGGGGTAAAGGTGATGACTTGTTGTTGTTTCTCGGAGCGGGCGTGTTCAGCCGTTGCACCCTGCATGACGTTATCGAAATAGCCGGGTGCAATGGCGTTAACGCGAATGCCGCGCCGCGCCCACTCCACGGCCATGACTCGAGTAAGTTGATTGACCCCGCCCTTCGCCGCGGAATAAACCGTAAGCCCCTGAACTCCGATGATTGAGCAGATCGAGGAATTGTTTATGATTGAACCGCCGGTGCCTTGCCTCAGCATCTGGCGGGCAGCCACTTGAGAACAGAGAAAATATCCTTTGAGGTTGGTGTCAATAACCTGTTCCCAACCGTCGTCCGTGAGATCTTCCGCTGGCACTATGACATCAATGCCAGCATTGTTGACGAGCACATCTACCCGGCCAAAGCGAGCAACTGTTTCGTCGATGAGACGCTGGCAACTTTCGCGATTACTGGTGTCAACCACGGTGGCAGCAGCTTTTCCGCCGCTTTGAACGATGTCCGCCGCCATACGATCTACTTCTACTTTCGTCCGAGAGCAGACCATTACGGACGCTCCAGCCGCTGCCAGGCCGCGGGCGATGGCAGCACCCAACCCCCGCCCCGAGCCGGTAACGATGGCCACCTGATTGGATAAGTCGAACAGCTTCTCAGTCGAGTTATCAGCGGGCATCCGTGCTACCTCCCTGGTCGTCAGCGAAAAGCACAAGCGGGTTTGAGAGCAACTCTGTGATGGTGTCGAGGAAAGCCGCAAGGTGAATGCCATCGTGGACCCGATGATCGGTGGCCGCGGAGATGGGCAGAACCGATCGAACGGCTGGAGCGCCGCCAATGGCCAGAACCGTTTGGTGAATCCGACCGAAGCCCACAATAGCGACCTCAGGCGCGCGGATGATCGGAGTTCCCAGCCACGTCCCGTAGCTGCCGAAGTTCGTAATCGTGAAACTTCCTCCTGCCAGGTCGCTGGTGGACAGCACTTGGTTCTTTGCGCGATCTATCAGCTTGTTAAGAGCCAGGGCGATTTCCAAGATCGAGAGGCGCTCGACGTCGCGTAACACCGGCACAATGAGCCCCGCCTCAGTTGCCGTGGCAATGCCAATGTTGCAGTGGCGGCTGCAGATGATCTCCTCGCGGTCCATATCAAGGCGAGCATTGAAACTCGGGTGTCGAGCCAGCGCCGTGGCTACTGCCTTGACAAAGAAAGGCAAGAAGGTAAGGCGTCCGCCTTCTTGCTCGATACGAGCGCGATAGACTTCCTTGGCTCGTTTCAGTTCGGTCGCATCGATTTGGCGGAACTCAACGATATGCGGCACCTCGCGCCAGGACGTCGCCGTAGAGCGCGCGATGGCGAGTCGGGTTCGGCTCAGCGGGACAGGTATATCATCGCTCTGGTCCAGGCCTCGACCGTCCGGAGATTGGCGGGAAATGGTTGCGCCAGTAGTAGTCCCGGCCGCCGCCTTCCGAACGTCGTCGTCCAGAATGCGACCGTTGGGGCCGGATCCAGAAAGACGTCCCAAGTCAACTTTGAGTTGACGCGCCAGAAGCCGCGTGCTTGGAGCCGCGGCCACGCCACGAGTCCCTACCGAAGCCTGTGAAGCAGGTCTACCCGGTGACTCTGGGAGGCTGGAAGTCAGCTTTTCAGCAGCCTCCCCTGAAGCCTCGATCCGAGCGAGCAGCGAGCCGACGGTCACGGTCGCTCCGACTGGTACCGCTTGCTCACGCAGGATTCCTGAAGCTGGCGCAGGCAACTCGACGGCTGCCTTGTCAGTAGAGATCAAAACGATCGACTGGTCCTCTGAGACGGCTTGGCCCGGAGCAACGAGCCACTCGACAATCTGCGCTTCGGCAATTCCTTCCCCCACATCCGGCAGAGTAACGTCGACCAGTATGGTGTCGCTCATTGTCATTGCGTCTCCAACGTTCGCCGTGCGGCCGTCAGCACGCGCTCGACACCAGGAATAAACATCTGCTCGGCTGCCGCCAACGGGTAGGGTGCATCCGGCGCGGTGACGCGTTCAATCGGCGCTCGCAACGAATAGAACGCATCGCTTGAAATAGTCGCTGCCACCTCAGCCCCGAATCCTCCGGTAAGCGAGGCCTCGTGGATGATGACGCATCGACCTGTTTTTTCTGCCGCCGCAACGATGCTGTCAACGTCCAGCGGAAGCAACGAGCGAATATCGACAACATGCGCGCTGACGCCCTCCATGGAGAGAACTTCTGCCGCTCGCAGCGCAAGATTGACGGCCGCACTCCAGGCGATCAAAGTGACATCGCTTCCCTCGCGAACGACGTTTGCCTTTCCGATGTCGACCGTATAATCCGACGACGGAACTTCCCCTTTGATAAACCGGTAGCCGTGCAAGGGCTCACAAAACAAGACTGGATCGGGATCGCGTATGGCTGAGAGCAGCATCCCTTTCGCATCGTACGGATTGGACGGCGCAATCACTTTCAGGCCCTGCGCTTGCGCGAATTGAGCCTCAATCGCGTCGCAGTGCAGTTCGGGGGTTCGAACCCCACCTCCGAACGGTGCACGGATAACCATGCTGGCGACGAAGCGTCCCCGCGAGCGGTGGCGCATTCGAGCCACCTGCTGCACGATCTGATGAAATGCTTGCTGGGTGAATCCAAGAAATTGAATTTCGGCGACAGGTCTTAATCCCGATATTGCTAAGCCGAGCGCTGATCCAATGATGGCGCCTTCTGCCAGCGGCATATCGATGACCCGCTTATCGCCAAATTTCGCAAGCAGACCGTCCGTTGCGCGGAAGATACCTCCGAATTTTCCAATGTCCTGCCCCATGAGCATCACGCGATCGTCGGCGGCCATCTCACTACCGAGCGCATCTCGTATCGCTTCGAGCATGTTCATCTGGCTCATCGTCGCCAATCGTTGTTCGTTAAATCTGTTCGTTAAATCTGTTCGTTAAATCGTCGATCGCTGCCAATCGTTTTTTTCGTCGTTCAGAGGTCATACTCGCGCAGTTGTCGAGCCTGGCGCTGAGTCAACTCCGCATATGTGTGCTCAAAAAGATCCTTGGCCGTGGGCGGCGGTACAGCCCGAGCGGCGGCCAGTGCTCGATCTATGGTTCGGGAGATATCATCGTGGACCTCGGATGCAGTATCGTCGTTCCAACCTCCGCGAGATGCGAGATAGCGTTGCACCCGAAGTATGGGATCGCGATCGCTCCAGGCCTGGAGAATCTCTTGTGAGACGTAGCGCGTCGGGTCATCGGCCGTGTTGTGTGCCCCAAGACGATAGGTCTGGGACTCGATCAGTGTGGGACCAAGCCCCGCGCGGGCGCGCTCAACGGCTGCTGCGGTCACCGCGTAGACCGCGAGAAGATCGTTGCCATCGACCACGATGCCGTTGAATCCATAACCCGGCGCGCGCTCGGCGAAAGTTCGTGCAGCCGACTGTCGCGAGCGCGGGGTTGAGATGGCCCAGCCATTGTTCTGCAGAAAGAAGACGACTGGTGCTTTCACAACTCCCGCCAAGTTGCAGGCCTCGTGGAAATCGCCTTCCGAGGATGCGCCGTCGCCAAAGTAGGTCAGCACAACCCCATCGATTTCCTGTAATTGCAGACCCCAAGCGAGGCCGACTGCGTGCGGCAACTGTGCCGCCAAAGAGATTTGAATGGGCAAGAGCCGAACGCCGTCGGGGATACGGCCCCCGGCGGGGTGCCCATTGAAATAAAGGATGAACTGCTCCAGCGGCAGCCCCTGATGGAGAAGCGCCGGCAGTTCTCGATATTGCGGAACGATCCAATCGCGGCTGGGGTCGAGCGCGAAAGCTGAACCTACGACCGACGCTTCCTGACCGTGCACCGTAGAAAACGTCCCGAAGCGCCCCTGGCGCTGGAGGCTGATACCCTTAGCGTCAAACGCCCGGGAAAGCATCATGAGCCGCAGTGCGCGGAACACCTGCTCGTCCTCCATGGGGGAAACGGCCTTCGCAGCCAACGTGCCATCGGGTTCCAGCAGTCGCAAAGGCACGACCGGATCGTCGTGATAGGACAACTGCGGCGCCAGCGAACTATCCACGGGAAGAGGCCCTCGTCGAAAAGCAGCTAGACATCTGGCATGCAATACAAT
Source organism: Terriglobales bacterium (assembly GCA_049511255.1). Classification (GTDB taxonomy): domain Bacteria; phylum Acidobacteriota; class Terriglobia; order Terriglobales; family Acidobacteriaceae; genus Acidiflorens. The sequence continues at coordinate 45,036 of JBEKYF010000015.1, forward strand.
ATGCTGCACGGTATACAAAGGCGTATACCAAGTCAAGCGTTTTTTGTTGAGCGGCTTGGCAAGCTTCGAATGTCACCGGCTTCGGTCGACGGCGAGTTACCTGGGCGCGCGGTTTTCGTCACGCGCCAGCAGAACTAAAGGGGAACCCATGCGAACCAGCAAGCAATACGTCGAGAGTCTCCGCGACGGCCGTGAAGTGTACTTCAAGGGACAGCGCGTTCAGGATGTCACCACCCACGCCGAGATTCGCCTGGCCATCGATCATGCGGCCATCGATTTCGAAATGGCGGAGAACAGGGAACACCGCGCTTTGGCGGTTTATGAGGAGAATGGCAACGAATTCAGCCGCTATTTCAAGTTGCCCCGTACGGCTGAGGATCTGTTGTTACGCAGTCAGTTGATCGAGACTGCTACCGCACTCGGTGGCACGCTCGTGGTGCTGATCCAAGAGATTGGGACCGATGCCCTTTTCGCCCTTCACCTCGTGGCCCACGAGATGGACCAGCGCAAGGGCACGGGATATCTCGATCGGGTGCGTAAGTTCTACGAATACGCTCGCGGCTATGATCTTGCCCTCTCGGTCGCTCAAACTGACGTAAAGGGCGATCGGAGCAAATCACCCTTGGAGCAGGCCCACCCCGACTATTACCTTCGAATAGTCGGAGAAACCCAGGATGGAATCATCGTACGGGGAGCCAAGGCGCACACTTCTGTCTCGGTGAATACAAATGAAGTCATCGTCCTTCCTACCCGCGCCATGAAGGAGGATGAGTCTGCCTACGCGGTGGCCTTCGCGATTCCCTTGAATACCAAGGGGCTAAAGCTGATCTCCAGTTCCTATGGAGCACATCATGGAGACAGCGAGTTTGATTTTCCCTTGGCGTCTAAACACCGCATGATAGAAACGCTCACTGTCTTCGACGACGTACTCGTGCCGCATGACCGAGTGTTCCTCAAAGGAGAATGGGAATTTGCCGGAGAAATGGCCAAGACATTCGTGGAGTTCCACCGATTTACTGCCATTTCCTATAAGCTTCCTCTAGTGGATGCGCTGATCGGCGCCGCTCTGCTGATGACGGAATACAATGGCCTGGGCCGAGCGAAGCACGTCCAGGAAAAACTCGCCCGCCTCATCAGCTACGCCGAAACATTGCGTGCCCTGGTGCGGTTGGCGGCACTCGACTGTGAAACAGGGGCGCTCGACATTGCACTTCCCCGCACCCTCACTGTGAATATGGCGAAGCTCCACTTCGCAACGAATTTTCATCAGATGCTGGCGTACGTGCAAGACATTGCGGGCGGTCTGGTTGTGACTGGACCGAGCGAAGCCGATCTGGAGAATCGTGATATCGGTAAGTACGTCCGCAAGTACCTCGGAGGACGAGAAGGCGTGCCGGTAGAGAATCGCCTCAAGGCCATAAATCTTGTGAAAGAACTAACCGCGACCGACTTCTCTGGTTATCAGGCGGTTTTGGCTATTCACGCCGAAGGTTCCATCGAAGCCGAGAAGCTAGCGATGGTGCGCGAACATGATTCGCTTCGGTGTAAACAACTTGCTAAGCGATTGGCAGGAATTGTCGATGGGAATCCGGATCGTCGAAACCACGCGATTGAAGAGCCTATTGTCACAAGGGCAGTCTAAGACGGAATGGAAAACATTCCACGGCGAGTCGGGAGTAATCGAATTCGTCATTCACGAGGCAAAGTTGAATGCTACGTATAAGTTCGACTGTGCCAAAGCGAATATCATAAGAAGGGCCGCAGAATGAAGATAGAGGAATTGCAAATGGCCGGTGATGTAGAGCGAACCGTGGCTCCTACGCGTTCCGACGACGTCTACGAGCGCCTCCGGGAAGCGATCTTGACTGGCCGCGCCAGACCGAATGAACGGCTGATCGAGGCAGAGCTGGCCGACCGGCTCCAGGTAAGCCGAACGCCGATACGGGAGAGTCTCCAAAGGCTGGCTGCTGAAGGTCTGGTGGTAAGCCGGCGCCGTGGTTGGGTCGTTCTGGAACATACTAGCGTTGAGATCCGCGAAATCTACGAGGCCCGGGCTGCACTGGAGGGTTACTGCGCGCGTCTGGCGGCCCAGCGAGCCACCGACGCGCAACTGAAGGAGATCGCCTCGCTCCATCACCCCAAACGCAACTTGAAATCTTCCAGACAACATCTCGTCGAGATCAACGATGGCTTTCATGATGCGATTCTTGCGGCAGCTCAAAATGAACGATTGGCGGACATGATTCGAAGGAACCGAACCTACTATTTCACCTTCAGAATCGCCCAGCTTTATAGTGACGAAGAAGCGGACGCGTCGATCGCCGGCCATCAGGCAATCGTGCGCGCACTACTCCAGCGTGATGCGAATCGTGCCGAGCGCGAAATGCGCGCACACATCGATCTTGCCCTCGCCGTGATTCTGGCCAAGTTGCGCTAAATCCGAGGCCATTCTGAAAGCTATGGAGACGCACATGTATCCCGAATTGCAGAAAGAGATCACGACCTACGAGAAGCGCACGCCGAAATCTGCCGCATCGCATAAGCGTAATCTGAAGCGAATCCCGCTTGGGGTGGCCAGCAACTACCGTGCCTACGATCCTTACCCGATCTTTGCGAAGGAGGCGCAGGGTTCCCATTTCCGCGATCTCGATGGGAACGATTACATCGACCATAATCTTTCTTTCGGCGCCATCATCGCGGGCCACTGCCATCCCGCGGTCATGAAGGCGGTCGAAAAACGTTTGAGCACGGGAACGATGTTCGGCATGCCGCACGACATGGAGTGGGAACTGGCAGAAGAAATTTGCGCTCGATTTCCAATCGAGATGCTGCGCTTCAACTCGACCGGAACGGAAACCACGATGCACGCGATCCGTCTGGCCCGCGCTGCCACCAGTCGCCAGAAGATCGTCAAATTTGAAGGCGCATATCATGGAGCGCATGATTCCGCGCTCGTTAGCGTGAAGCCCCATGCCCCGGAGTTTGGTGACGTGCATGCTCCTAGTTCTGTTCCCACCGGTCAAGGTGTGCTGGAGGGGGCCGTTACCAGTGTCAGCGTAGCTACATTCAACGACCTGGACAGCGTCGAGCTGCGCTTCAAGCAAAACCCCGGCGAAATTGCGGCTCTCATTCTCGAGCCGATCATGATGAACCTTGGCCTCTGCCTCCCGCAGCCGGGGTTCCTCCAGGGTTTGCGCGAACTTTGCACACAGAACGGCACGTTGCTGATTTTCGACGAAGTAAAAACCGGGGCTAAGCTCTGCTGGGGCGGTGCTTCCGAGTCTTTCGGCGTGAAACCAGACATGATCTGCCTCGCCAAGTCGATTGGCGGAGGCTTGCCTCTGTCCGCGTTCGGAGCGTGCAGTTCAGTGATGGAGTTTATCTCGCAGCGCAAGGTCTTCCATGGCGGTACGCCGAATACGAATCCTGTTTCAATGGCTGCGGGTCTTGCCACCTTCCGCGAGGTGCTGACCCGCCAGAACTATGCTCACGTGGAGAAGCTTGGCCAGAAGTTGGTTGACGGATACCGCAAGACGATTGCGAAGGTCGGGCTGCAGGCTTATGTCGCCAGCGCGGGGGCCAACGGCGCGCTCATGCTCTATCCTCAAGAGATTCGTAATTACCGCGATTGGATCACAATTGACGCTGATCTGTGGCGGCAGTACTGGTTCGGCATGGTCAACCGTGGCGTCATGCCACAGCCGCACTGGTGGGATGAGCAATGGACCATCTCGGTTCAGCACTCGGAAGCAGATATAGACAAGCACCTGGCGGCGTTCGAAGATGTGGCTCCCGCACTGGCCAAGGCGCAGCAAGAACGCACCGCCGAAGTGCTGGCCCACTAACCAGCCCAGGTATTGCGCTCTAAATACGCTGTGATGAACCCACTTCTCTGCTTCATCCGTAAGATGCTAATATCCTGTACCTATGAAGAGAAGATACGGATTTTCTGCGGCGTTGACTGCGTGCTATTACGGTTGCGCTCTCTTTTCCCCGGCATTGGCGCAGTCGCCAGCGCCTTCCCCGCCTTCGCACGCAGTTGTACTCCATGCCGCGCGACTGCTGGACATCGAGACTGGGAAGATCATCACGCCCGGCGAAGTGCTCGTGCAGGGAGAGCGGATCGCCGAGGTTGGTTCGGTGGTGAAGCATCCGGCGGGAGTTGAGGTCATGGAACTCGGAGATCGAACGCTGCTGCCGGGGTTGATCGACGCCCACGTTCACCTCTTTCTGCATCCGGGGGCGGAGGACTTGCAGACCGTGGAGGAGTCCGTGCCGCAGCGCACGATTTCCGCGGTTCTTGCCGCTCGCGACGACCTGCTCGCAGGCTTCACCGCAGAGCGCGACATGGGGACCGAAGGCGCAGGCTCAGCTGACACAGCGGTACGCAACGCGATTGACCAAGGATCGACCCCCGGGCCGCGGTTGCGGATCAGTGGGAATGCCATCGATATTCTTGGTGGACACGAAGACGCCATCCATTACAACCCAGAACAGCACATATTCTCGAACGCCACTTACGCCAACAATGCAGCGGAACTGGTGACCGTGATCCGCCAGCAATTGAAGGAAGACGCCGACTTCATCAAGATCTACGAAACCGGCACCGATTCATTGCACGATGGTCATTTCTCCACGCCTTACCAGTACAGCGAGGCGGAGCTTATCTCCGCCGTGCAAGAAGCGGCGCGAGCCGGCAAACATGTCGCGGTGCATGCCATGGGCGGGCCGGGAGCTCTGTATGCGGCACGGGCAGGCGTCGTCTCGATTGATCATGCCTATCAGCTGAGCGAAGAGACGATGCGGCTAATGCGGGAAAAACAGATTTTCGCAGTACCAACCTTTACGATTGAGGAGTACTTTGCAGATCACGCGGCCACGCCCGAACAAGCCGAGCGAGAACGCCAGATGCTCGACTTTCATGCGCAAGAGTTTAAGAAGCAGTTGGCAGCAGGAGTGCCGATGGTGCTGGGGTCGGATGTAGGTCCTTTCCCCCACGGTACTCAGGCACGAGAGTTTGTGCTGATGGTGAAGTTCGGCATGACACCCCTGGCCGCCCTGCAGGCCGACCTGCTCAACGGCGCGAAGTTACTGGGGTGGGGCGACCGAATCGGTGTGCTCAGGCCGGGCTATTTGGCCGACGTCATCGCAGTTCCAGGTGACCCGCTGAAAGATAGCAGCACGCTAGAGAAAGTCTCGTTTGTAATGAAAGGCGGTGTTGTGTATCGGAAATAGAGGCGTAGGAGGCCCGACAACGTGACTGTTGAGCAGGCGCATCTCGCGCGCCAGCCTTCCACGACTTCGGCAAGGGCCGTTGACCATCACACTTGCCTTCTCCCGGAAAAACTGGCCGACCTTCAACATGAGCATCACGAAGTTGTCATCTCGACGCTCCATGCCCATCTCGATCACGATGCGTGCCTTGAAGTCGTGATCCTGCGTGGCAGGTCGCGTGACGTTCAACAACTAGGCGCCAAACTCATCAGCACAAAGGGAGTCCGGCACGGGCGCCTCGTGATGAGTTCCCCAGACACAGTGTCACCACACCGCCACTCTCATTACTGATCACCTACGAGTCAGCCTCCGGCTTGCAACGTCCCCCGAGCCGATGCGACTTGGCGGCTAGAACCGGCTTGCGCGGCTTGACGGCGAACAGGGCGTCGTCCAGCGGGAGGAAGGACGTATTGCCACGGGACTTCGACATGCGAGCCAAAAATCGCGCTCCGTTCATTCCTGCCCAACAGATGACGACTTTATGTCACTGACATGTCACTTGGCAAATTGTCGGCCAACCGGAAGTTAACGGGCTCCTGAGGAACTAACTCTTATTCTCCTGTTGGGATAGGAAGGAGTTGAAAGCCGAGTCGAGCTGCCTGTTTACGGAGGCGCATTTCGGCTCGCCGCTGTGCCTGTTCATCACAACGTGACCCGAGCCAGCGACGGCAAGAGGGTTGAAACCACCAGAACGATCGGGTTGGTTTCGAAGTTTCCGAAGGAGTCGGACGTTTGGCAAGAAATTCAACGTTCGTGGCAGGCAGGCGCCACTGGACGCCTGACCGTGAACGCGCTAGCCGACATCTACCGGAAGAATGAGCTACCTCGCAAATCTCAATCCACTCAGGATCTTCACAACCACGAGTTGGATCGTTACATTTTGCCCCGTTGGGGAAAGACGTACGTGGATGAAGTTTCGAAGTTAAAGCTGGTGCAGTGGCTCATGGCTTTGGTAGAAGATCATGAGTTCTCGGAGGAGTCCATTGCCAAGACCAAGCACGTGTTTGCTCGACTATACAGCTTCGCTCGTAAGCATGACCTCATCGCTGAGAGTCTCAATCCTTTGAATGTAGACACGTCCGGGATTGGACTCCGCAGCAAGAACAAGAAGATTGTGGTCTCACCGGAGATCGCCTGGAAGATCGCAATGAGCTTGCCTATCCTACACCGCACGCTGGTACTACTGGCGGCGGGCACGGGGATGCGCATGAGCGAGATTCTCGGACTCCGGTGGGGTGACATCGACTTCGCTGCCAAGAAGATCACACTGAACCGCACGTGGGTGTATGGACGGATTGGCGCCGGTAAGACCGAGGAGTCACGCGAGCCTGTTGTATTGGGTAATCGGACTTCGGAGTGCTTGCAGGAGGGCATCGCCAAACGCCGTATGCCGGAGCCAATGATTGGGTGTTCGCCTCTGCCAAGCTTCGGGGTGCTCGCCCGATCAGCGGTAGTCAATTCGTCAAAGACTACCTGCGCCCCAAGTTCCTGGAGCATAGCTTGATTGACGCCAACTACGCTGGCCGCGCTGGATTGCACGCCTTCAGGCACTCATTGGCTACCGTGCTGATCGTAGATGAGAAAGTGGACCCTAAAACGGCACAGGGAATCCTTCGTCACACAAACTCCGGGATGACGATGGATGTGTACACGCACACTCGGGACGCGGCTAAACGGGCGGCGCTGGAAAAGTTTGAGTCGAGGCTCGTTTAAGTGACACAGGGCAGTGATCACAGGTACGGAATCACAGGTAAGCGACCGCCCGGATCGGCACCTAGCCGCTGCTAAAGCATTGAGAGATTTGGTGGACCTGGTCGGGATCGAACCGACGACCTCTTCCATGCCATGGAAGCGCGCTCCCAGCTGCGCCACAGGCCCATTTGGTACTCGAGGGCGATTGCTATCTTTCAATTCTCGCTTAGCTTCGTCGCGGCGTCAAACTCGACTTGGGTAGTTGACCTCAACTAGGATATGGTTGGCAAAACACGAAGACACAATCGGAGCGCCATGTCGAACTCACGAAATATTCTCGTTCGGTCACTTTTCTGTCTCATTGCTGTGCTTGCGCCGGCTGCAGCGGGAGCACAAGACGCAGCCGGCGCGCAGCCGGCAGTCGCTTATGCATCGGTTAGCGAACTGAACGGCATCCTAGCGCAATTGAAGCAGACAGCGCAGAGCATGCAGTCCGATCTCGGAAAGATGCGCATCGAGAAATGGAAGACCGGCGCTTCGACCAAGCAACAGACGCTCGCGAACGTGGAGTCCATCCAGCGCAACTTGCAATTGGCGCTGCCGGAAACCATCGCGCAACTGAACAACTCGCCGGAAGATCTGGGAGTGAGTTTCAAGCTCTACCGCAACCTCGATGCGCTGTATGACGTCTTTGGTTCGGTAGTGGAATCGGCGGGAGCATTCGGGTCCAAAGATGAGCTTCAGAGCCTGGGCAACGACATGACCGGACTCGAGAGCGTGCGTCGCGCGTTTGGCGAGCGCATGCAGAAACTGGCCGCCAGCAAGGAAGATGAGTTGACGCGTTTGCGCGCGCAGGTCAAGACGATGTCGGCGGCGCCACCTGCGCCGCCGAAGAAGATCATCGTGGATGACACCGAACCTCCGAAGAAGCCGGCGAAAAAGAAACCCAAGCCGCCGGCGACACCAACGGACGCTCCGCCGAGTGCTGCGCCGGCGAAATGACGGATATGCGGCAGTTGAACCCAACCCCGGCGAGGCCGAACTGCGCTCGGCTTGAAAGCCTTCGACTTGGCTCAGGGCAGGCCCGCGACGTTGGCCGTCCGCCCACGAGCACTCGCGTCCCAATTTGTTGCAAAAACAAGACTTATGACTGGAACTCAAGTGCCCGCTCCGGAGTCTAAGTAATTAAGCGGGAAAGGTCGTCTGGAACGGTTTCCGCAAGAATATATAGAAGATTCCCGCCGCCGGGGCCTGAGTGACTCTATAATTGAGGGCAACGCCACCATGGCGGGAGCAACGACATTGGGCGATCTTGCCAGCGCAATCGGGGCCCGAACTGAGGAATCCGCGGTTATTGCTGAACTGAAGGCGGGTTCGGAAGAAGCCTACTCGTGGTTGATCGGCGAGTTTCATCAACCGATCTACGGGCTCATCTACCGTATCGTGAGTGATCCGTCGGACGCCGCGGACACTACGCAAGACGTGTTTCTGAAAGTCTTCCGCGGGATGAAGCATTTCCATGGCGAGTCGAGCCTGAAGACCTGGATTTACCGAATCGCGCTGCACGAGGCGGCTAATCGGAGGCGCTGGTGGTTCCGGCACAAGGCACAGGAAACGCCGATTGATCCCATCGAAGCGGGGGAATGCGAATTTTCCGGAGGGGAGCGGCTGGTCGATCCGGGCGAGTCTCCGTTTGAAAAGTTCGCGCACACCGAAGTGCGCGCGGCCGTGGAGCAGGCGCTGCAACAGGTACCCGAACCGTATCGGACCGCGCTGATCCTGCGCGATCTGGAAGAAATGTCGTACGAAGAGATCGCGGAAGTTTTGGCGATCTCGCTGGGAACGGTGAAGTCACGCATCACGCGCGGCCGCGACGCGCTGCGCAAAAAATTAGCGGGATATGTCCGGGAAGTGGGGCCAGAGCTGGGGCTGCTCGCTCCTAATAACAAGCGACAGAACGGCGCAAGCCAGAGTTCGCGAGAAGGTTCGCGTGGGGGCAGAGAGGTTGAGGTGACGCCATGAACTGCGCTGAGATCAAGAAGTTGTTCTCGCCGTATCTCGACGGCCGGGTTAGTGGCTCAGAGATGCGCGCGCTCACGCGCCATGTAGAACAGTGCACCGGTTGCGCGCGGGAATATGCCGCGATGCAGCGCACGCAACAGTTGCTTGCCAGTCTGGGTCCGAAGAAGGCCCCGTCCGACCTGGCGTTGAAGTTGCGGGTCGCGATTTCGCACGAGGCCGCACAGGCGCGGCGTCCGCGGTTTGAAGGTGCGCTGGTGAGGCTGGGAAATGCGTTCAACTCTTTCATGGTTCCGGCCACGGCGGGGCTAGTCAGCGCCGTATTGACTTTCGGTCTGCTGCTTGGCTTCTTCGCCTTGCCGGCAGAACTAAGGGCGAGCAGCGGAGACGTTCCGCTGATGCTGTACATCGGGCCTCAGCTCGAACAGTCGGCGTTCGGCACGTCGCTCGGCAATATGGGCGACGATGGAGTGGTGATTGAAGCCTATGTGGATGCCAACGGCCGGGTGCAGGATTACCGCATCCTGTCGCAACCGGACGATGCCAAAGCGGTGCTGCCGCAGTTGAAGAACCTGCTGATTTTCACGACCTTCCATCCGGCGCTTTCGATGGGGCGGCCGACGGCGGGGACGGCTGTGCTGTCGTTTTCCAAGATTAGCGTGAAGGGGTAGCGGCCAGGCCCTGAAACGGCTGTGAGCTAAAAGCTAAAAGCTAAAAGCTAAAAGCTAAAAGCCTAGTAACCAGAAGCTAGCAGCGCATCTTCCTCGTCCCACACGCCATCGCGAAACGTAACGCTTCTACCCGAGATCGCGGGAATTCGCTCTCCGGGAACGATGATCCCGACCAGGTTCAGGGGATCTGCGGCCGCAATGGTGATGCGCTCACCATTCATTGGCAGCTTGCGGTTGGCGCGCAACGATTCAACGGCCACGGGAAGCGCGAACTGCTCTCCCAGAAATCCATCCACGAATTGCCCGCCGCGCACTTCGCCGCGGTCTTCGAGACGGCGGTAGCCAATCTGCAATTCACGCCATCGTGGCAGATTCGTTTCCCGCACCAGCAGGTCGCGAAATACTACGCCATAGCGCCGCAACAACATCCAGCAGCAGGACTCGACGCTGCGGTCGCGATCCGCGCCTTCGGTGTGCAACAGCGACCACCGTCCCGGCGCATGACGCGGCCGGCGGGCCTTCCCTAGGCCGCTGCCCGCCGTCGTTTTCGGCGTCACCAGCGCACGCAGGTTTTCGAAGCCGTCAGCGGTCACGAGGCCCGCTGCGACCAGTTCCCACAGCCCGGTTTCTATTTCCGCTTTGAGCCGGCCCGTCGCGCGCACCATGTCGGGAAAAAACAGCGCGCCCCGCTGCTTCAAGAGTTCGAGCACCGCTTGTGCCACCGGACTTAAGAACGAAGTAGCAGAATCCTCGGCCCCGGGATGGCGCGCTCGCAACCAATCCGCATCTTCGCGCACAAAGAATGCAATCGGCGCGACTCGCGTCGGAATGACTCGGCGACGGTTCCCATCGCCTCCCGCGCTTTCAAGAGTCGCGGGATGTGGCGACAGGCGGCCCCATCCGACCGCGCCTGCCAGGCATAGCTGATCGAGGTGTGCCGGATCGTAGTCCGAGATTCTGCGTGCCAGCACAAACCGTTCCCACGCGCTTGCCGGAATCTCAAACCCCTGCAACTGGCGGATCACTTCGAGTGTCCCATGCTCGCCCCGCAACTGCGCACCAGGAGCGAGATGCTGCCAGCGGAAAAGCCAATTCATGAACTGCGCTGCTTTGACCGGCTCGATCTGCTTGCGCAACGTTGCGACCGTGAGGCGATGAATGCGAGCCAGCAGACGGCGCTCGCACCACTCGGATTCGTGTGGCGCGGCCGGGCGGAACTTGCCGCGCAGAATCGCTCCACTTGCCTCCATGCGGAGTAAGGCTTTTTCGATCTCGGTCGCCGGTAGTCCGAGCAACTCGCCAATTTCTGACGCGGTGGTTGGGCCGAGATGTGTCATCCATCCTTGAACCGCAGTCAAGACGCGTCTCCAGTTCCCTGATTCGCAGCGAGAGCCGCGGCCGGCCCGGTCTCTACGGCCGCAGGGTGCATTGCCCGGAACCATTCGACCCGCTCGGCGGCCACCCAATACCGCACGCCCAAATCTTCCGCCACGACCGCGCGATTCTCCTGCTGCAGTCGATCGAAGAACGTCTCCCAGTTGGCCACGAACGGCGAGCCGACGAACTGCGAACCGACGACGGACAACGGACCACTGGTTTTCTCCGGGATCATCACCAGCGTATGCAGCACATCATGCAGTTCATCCGCGTCGCGCACATCCGGCCACGCCTCTTGCTGCACTTGCGCGATGGCTGAGGGATCCAGCGCGCCGACTTCCTCAAGCACGGACGCCGGCAATACGCGCCGCATCTCGACCGCACGCGCCCGGCGCTCCTCAAGCGGCGCGTCATCAAGGTAGGCATACGGATTCGCATTTAGGATTTCGTGCGAGAATTGCGAGGGCACCGGCGTGTCCACCGCCAGGCAGCGAATCCGTCCCTGCTCGATTCCGCGCAACACCTCGGCGAGGCCGTCGATATCGAGCGCCTCGGTGAGCACGTCTTTCATTACCTCGCGTACCAGCGGATGGTCGGGAATCTTGATGTCGCCTTCGATATTCTCGAAGCACGCTGCTACATCGGGAAAAACCGAGGCCAGCAGATCGTCGGAGCGCATGCGCTGAATCTGTGGCGGAACTTTCTTGCCGCCCTGAAAGCGCAGAAGGGCCAGCGCGCGCGTTGCATCCCACCGCCAACGCGTTTGAAAGATCGGCGAGGCGAGCGCTGCCTGCTCCAGGATCGGCGGCATGCTCTCTGAAGCGAGGAATTGAAAAACATCGGCCAGCGGGAAGCTATGCTGCTCGGCCAGCGCGATGTTCAAGCCGTTGTCGGTGGCCGCCGCTTGCAGTTCGAAATTGAAGCCACGGCAGAAGCGCTTGCGCAACGCCAATCCCCAGGCTTTGTTGATGCGTCCGCCGAAGGGCGCGTGGATGATTAACTGCATCCCGCCGCCTTCGTCGAAGAACCGCTCGGCGATGATCGTCTGCTGCGTTGGCACATCACCCAGCACGGCGCGCCCTTCGAGGATGTACTGAATCAGTTGCTCGGCGCCGGATAGGTCGAGCCCGCATTCTTCTTCCAGCCAACTCACGGCTTCCGCAACCACTGGCAAATTCCGCCAGCCTTCCACGGGAACCACGCCGGGCAGCCGGTCGCTGATCTCTTTGCGCAATTCGCCGAGCTGTGCCGAGAGCTCCGATGTGCGCGCCGGAGCTTCCCCGCGCCAGAACGGTATCCCGGGAGGGGCGCCCTGCGCGTTTTCTACCAGTATGCGCGACGATTTGCCTTCGATCCGGCAAATTCTCCACGATGTGTTCCCCAGCAGCATGACCTCTCCGGCCATGCTTTCAACCGCGAAGTCTTCATCGACGGTTCCCACGACGCCGCCATCGGGTTCGGCGACCACGGTGAAGAGAGCGTTGTCAGGAATCGTACCGCCGCTGGTGATGGCCGCCAGACGCGCGCCGCGCCGCGCTCGCAGCTTGCGGTTGATGCGGTCGTGATGCAGGTAAGCGCCATAGCGGCCCCGTTGCGAGGCAATCCCTTCGGAAAGCATTGCGAGCACGGCGTCGAACGTTTCGCGTGCCAGATTGCGATACGGATAAGCGCGCTTTATGAGCGCGAATAGCTCGTCTTCGTCCCATCCATCATTCGAGTGATCGCCCGATTTGTTGGCCGTCGCGGCGCTTCCGGAAGCCGCACAGCACGCGACAATCTGCTGCGCCAGCACATCGAGCGAAGCTTCCGGAAAAATCAGGCGGTCGAGTTCGCCCAGGCGAATCGCCCGCACCAGCACGGCGCATTCCGCCAGATCGTCGCGCGTGGTGACAAAGAATCTTCCTTTGGGGACCGCGCCGCGCCAGTGGCCCGACCGCCCCACCCGCTGCAAAGCAACCGCAATCGAACGCGGCGAACTGATATGGCACACCAGGTCCACCGTTCCGATGTCAATGCCGAGTTCGAGCGAAGCGGTCGCGACCAGCACCTTTACCTGACCTTCTTTCAGCTTGCGCTCGGCCTCCAGACGCAGCTTGCGCGACAAACTTCCGTGATGCGCCGCCACGTTTTCCTCACCCAGCCGCTCCCCCAGTTGATGGGCAATGCGCTCGGCCAGTCGCCGCGTATTCACGAACACCAGCGTCGAGCGGTGCGCATTCACCAGTTGCACGATACGCTCATAAATCTCGTCCCACATTTCGTTCGACGCGACCGGCCCGAGTTCCGAAGACGGAACCTCCACTCCCAGATCTAACGTGCGCTTGTGTCCAACGTCGATGATCACAGGAACCGCCCGCGGATTTTGAGGATCGGAGATGCCCGCGAGGAAATGCGCGACTTCTTCAATCGGCTTCTGCGTTGCGGAAAGGCCGATGCGCACCGGCGGGCGCTCGGTCAGCGCTTCCAGCCGCTCCAGCGAAAGTGCAAGATGCACGCCGCGCTTGTCGTCGGCCACGGCGTGAATTTCGTCCACAATTACGGTCTCGACATCGCGCAAGATGGCGCGGCTCTTCTCGGCCGTGAGCAGGATGTAGAACGACTCGGGCGTCGTGACCAGAATGTGTGGCGGACGCTTCAGCATGAGGCGGCGGTCTTTCATCAAAGTGTCGCCCGTGCGCACCGCGGTCCGGATCTCAGGCATCAGCAGGCCGCGGTCGCCCGCCATCTGCAGAATCTCTCCCAGCGGGACTTCAAGATTCTTCTGGATGTCATTGCCGAGGGCTTTGAGCGGGGAAATGTAGAGAACTTCGGTGCGGTCGCGCAGTTCGCCCGCCAGGGCCTTACAGACCAGCCGATCAATGCAGGCGAGGAAAGCGGCGAGGGTTTTGCCCGATCCGGTCGGAGCCGAGATCAGCGTGGTGTGGCCGGCGAGGATGTGGGGCCAGCCCTGCTCCTGCGGCTCGGTAGGCGTGGAGAAGTGCGCGGTGAACCATTCCTGAACCAGCGGATGAGCCCAAGCGAGCGACGGGGAGACTGCGGACGGCATGGGGTTGATTGTAGCGGGAATCGGCGGTTTCGTAAAATGTTCGCCTGGTTTCGTATTAGATCAGTCGGATCCTATAGCAGCGGGGCTGCTTCCGCGTGCGCAAGGACGCAGGCACTATGGCTCAGGCGTCTATCAATTGCCAGCGGGCTGGATGCTAGAATCGCGGCGATGGCTAAAACATCCGCTGCCGCCCGCGCCCGCAAAATTAAACTCATTCTCTTCGACGTCGACGGCGTCCTCACCGACGGCAAAATCTGGATCTTCCCCGCGCCTGGCCCGCAATCTGGGTCTCAGCCAAGCGTGCTCGAAAAGTCCGCCCAGAGCTTTTCCCAGCCAGAGGGACAGAGCGGCGTCGGGCTCCCGAGCACGAGCCTGATTGAAGCCAAGGGCTTCCACGCCCACGACGGTACCGCCATTTCGTTGGCTCGCCTGGCGGGAATCAAGACCGGGATCATCACCAAGCGCATCTCCGAAACCGTTGCCCTGCGTGCGCGCGATCTGAAGATTGATCACGTGTACCAGGGGATTCAGGACAAGGCGTCGGTGTTTGCACAGATTCTTGAAAAGGACGGCATCACCGCAGCTGAGGCCGCTTTCGTGGGCGACGACGTGATCGATCTGCCGGCGATGCGCAAGTGCGGTCTGGCTATCGCGGTGAAGAACGCGCGCCCCGAGGTCAAGGCCGAAGCCCATTGGGCTACGTCCCACGCCGGAGGAGACGGCGCCGCCCGCGACGCGGTCGAATATATTTTGAAAGCTCAGGGCAAATGGAAGCAGGCGGTAGAGGAATATATTTCGGAGAGAAGCTGAAGGGTGTGAACTCTCAGCTGAAATTCACCCACCGGTTGCTTGCTTGGGGCGTGCTCGGGTCCAGCAACCGGTGGGTGTTTTGTTCTCCCTACTCACCCTGTTGTTTTCAGGAGCAATACCGGTGAAAACCCGGGTTCGCCGGGAAAGTTTCGGGCGATCTCGGATCTTACAGCTTTTTTTCTAACTCATTCGCCTCCAGCAAGTTATCGGCATCTAATCGGGGATGGCCGTCGTCTTCGCCGCCATCAGTTCCACGAAGCGAGGATCTTTGCGCAAGGTGCTAAACTCATTGTCCGTGTAAACGTTCTTGATGTCCTTGTAACCCTCTTCCATCGCCTTCTTCAGATAGTGCAACGAACGCTCTGGCACGCCCGTCCTGGCGTACAGCTTGGCGAGAACATAATCATAGTGGGCCCGGTCTTCGGGAGAAGGAAGCTGGGCCAGAACTCCGGCGTGCGAGGTGCGCTCGAAGATGTCGGGATCAAGTTCCATCGCCTTGGAATAGCTTTGTATGGCTTTGTCGAACTGTTTCTTGCCGAAATAAGCCGCGCCCATGTTGCTGTAGAAGGACGCTGCGTCGTCCCTCAACGAGATCGCTTTCTCATAATGCTTGATCGCTGCGTTGTAGTTATGCGCCTGGTAATAAATGACGCCGAGATTGTTGTAAGCGTCGGCATGGTTACGGTCGGCCTTGATGGCGCGTTCGAAACTCTTCTTGGCTTCTTTGTAGCGCTGCATCATGAGTTGGCAGATTCCGATTTTGTTGAACACCGACGCGTTCCCCGGCGCGCTTTTCAGGGCCGCTTGATAGAAGTCCACCGCGTCGAGATAGTTCTTATCCTCGCGCAGTTGGTCACCACGTCTTTCGAGTTCTCCCGGCGATGCTCCGGAAGCGGGCGGATCGGCGCGGTGCTGCGGCGGAGGGCCGACTGTCAACTGTTCGGTGTTCTGAGCCTGTGATGAGAGGACGAGAAGCGCAGAGAGGAGAAGCGAGACAGAGCTGATGCGGATCCAGGAAATCATATACACCCCCGGGCCGAACATGCAAAACTTCAGAATTTCATAGCATTTCAGCGCACGGCGTTACTTCCCTTGCAAGTTTGAGACCGCGAAGCCGGGCTTTCTATCTATAATTTGCGCTCCTGTATTACGGCGCCGCTATTGCGGCGGTGTGCCGCTATCACTGCTCTTAGACGGTGCGGGAGTATTTTTGTCACTATTTTGGGAGCTGCTGTCCCCCTTGAACACGCCAACAATCTTGCCGAAGAAGCCTTTCTTTTTCTTGGCCTCTTCCTCAGTTTGGACACCGGAGGCAGCCTGCGGGTTCCCGTTCGCAGTGGGCGGAGCGAGCGCTTTCTCGGAATTTCCGCCGAATATCCGGGAGAAGAACCCCTGCACACCGCCGCTCTGGTCGCAGGTATCATGAGGCTCGGTGCCGGCCACGAAGGCAATCGTGTAATCGTCGGGGCACGATGGCGTCGCCAGGCGGTTGGTGATCTTGTCGAGTTGCACATCCACCACGCCTTCGGGCTGGGTGAAGGGCTTCACGTCCGAATACTGTGGCAGCGTAACCGCCTTCTTCATGAACTCGGCCCAAATGGGAGCCGCAGTCTGCGCGCCGCTCAGGCGAAGGTCGCTATAGTCGTCGTATCCCACCCAGACGATGCATAGCAGATTGCTGGTGTATCCGGCGAACCAGCCGTCGTGCGAACTACCGGTCTTGCCAGCCGCCGGGGCGGTGAATCCGCGGGAACGCACCCCGTAAGCGGTGCCGAAGTTCATCACTCCCTCCAGCATGTTGGTCATGATGAAGGCAATGCGGGGATCGAGAACCTGCTTCTTTTCGGTCCCGAAGTTGACGACGATGTCGCCCTTGGAGTCGCGCACCGAATTTACGAAAACGGGTGAAAGCCGCATGCCGCCGTTGGCAAAACTGGTGTAGGCGGCCGTCATATCGACGGGCGTGGCGTCATAGGCGCCCAACGCTATCGCCGGCGTGGCTTTCACCGATGCGATTCCGGCGGACTTGGCGAGATCCGCCACTTTGTCATAGCCCACTTCTTCCGCCACTTTGACCGTCGCGTTATTGAGCGAAAGCGCCAGCGCATAGCGGAGCGTGACATCGCCGTGGTACTCCTCTTTGTAGTTGCGCGGCTCATAAATCTGGTCGCCATAGGAGAAAGTCGAAGGCTGATCCGTAACTGTGGAGGCCGGAGTGATTACGGTAGTCGAGCCGTCGAGAGCGGTATTCATGG
The DNA here is from genome assembly GCA_049511255.1 of Terriglobales bacterium. Lineage (GTDB taxonomy): Bacteria > Acidobacteriota > Terriglobia > Terriglobales > Acidobacteriaceae > Acidiflorens. Next base: position 62,180 of record JBEKYF010000015.1, read on the forward strand.
CGGCCGCATACACAAACGGCTTGAAGATGGAGCCGGTGGGACGCTTGGCGAGCGCGTGATTCAACTGGCTGGCTCCGTAGTTTCGTCCGCCGACCAGCGCCTTGATTTCGCCGGTGTGAGGGTCCATAGCCACGAGGGCCACCTGCGCCTGCGGGCCGGGCGCAACGGTGGTTTCAAACTTGTTCTTCCCGACTTTGGTTTTGCGCGTCCGCATTTTCGTGACCTGATCGTCCACCAGCTTGATGCCGCTTTCGACCGCTTGCGCGGCCGCCCGCTGCAGTCCGGGGTCGAGCGTGGTGTAGATGCGGTACTCCTGTTCATTGACCTCGTGCTCGTTCAGTTTGCTGACGATGGTGTCGCGCACCATATCCACGAAGTACGGCGCGTCGCTAGCCTCAACGTTCGGCGGGGCGAGCTTGAGCGGCGCCGCCTTGGCTTTATCGGCTTGCTCGCGCGTGATGGCGTGAGTCTCGACCATCGACTCGATCACGGTATTGCGCCGTTCCAGAGCGCGCTCGGGATGGCGATAGGGCGAGAGATAACTGGGCGCCTGGATCAATCCGGCCAGCAGCGCGGCTTCCGGCAGGGTGATGTCTTTCAGGTCTTTGTTGAAATAGGAGCGCGAGCCTTCGGCGAAGCCCGATATGGTGAACGAGCCGCGCTGTCCCAAATCGACGCGGTTGGCGTAAAACTCGAAAATCTGTTGCTTCGAAAACTTATGCTCCAACTCCACCGCGATCAGCATTTCGATCAGCTTGCGCTTGAACGTTTTCTCCGGGGTCAGAAAGAATGCCCGCGAGAGCTGCATGGTGATCGTCGAACCGCCCTGCTGATGGCGCTGATGGGTGAAGTCGATCCAGGCGGCTTCCACCAAACGCATGAAATTGACTCCGCTGTGCTGGAAGAAGCGGCGGTCTTCGATCGACGTAACCGCTTCCACCATGATCTTGGGAATGTCGTCGTACTTCACCAGTTGACGCTTGGAGCGCTGCTCAGCGTCGAACAGCGAAGCCAGCATCTGGGGCTCGAGCTCATAAGCCTCCAGGTCTCCGGCGGCGTGGCTGCTGATGGCCGAAACCGCCCCGCCCGTGACAGTGATGGTGGCCGGTTCGGGACTGTGATAAGACTCGGGGCCGGGCAGAACTTCAATCGAGCCGCTCTGTAGACGATAGCTGCCCAGCGGTGATTCGCCTTCCTTTTCGGAATAGCCGGCATGACGCAACTCCGCCGCAATTGTAGAGAGTGTCAACTTCGATCCAATCCTCAGCACCTGCGGAGAAGCGAAAATCTTGGCCGAACTGGCGAACGCCGGACCACGGAACCGCTGCTCGATGATCCGGTCGTACTTTATATACCAGTAGGCAAAAAAGCCGATCACCAGCAGCGACACCGAGAGAAAAACGACCAGGGCAGCGCGCACCATGGGATCGCGCGACAGCAGGCTTTTACCGCGGTTGCGGCCGCTTCGAGCCGTCGGGATTTTCAGCTTAATGGCCATGGGGCACAGCTATGCATCAATCCAAGAGCAATTCTCAGTCCGAAACTGATTTGGGCGTTGTGATTGATTCTAAATCACAAGGCGACCCTACAACTATTTGGATGCGTGTCAAGGAATGGACGGGGTGTGGGTGGTGGGGGCAGTTTCCGGGGTAGCGGAAAGCGGCAGCCCGCTCGTAGTTGGCGTAGCATCGCCATAGCACTCACAACCCCAGAATCGTCCGGTCACTTGGCGAGTCGTCGGCTACTCTCCCATAATCCGATCGGGCAGAATCGCAATAGGCGAAACTCGCGCGCACTGCCACAGAGCCTACTCCGGTTTCCCGGTGTAGTGTTGTTCGCGGTGGACATCGGCATGGTCTTCTAAGGACTCCAGGTGAGTTGTGACTTCAGCGGGCATCCCCAGTTCGGCCGGCAGGCGTTCTTCCAGAATGGTTGCGAGGCGGTGGGCCTCGCTGACCGAGGTCAGGCGCGGGAACAACAAGTGTACTTCGATGATCTGGCGGTATCCGGTAGTTCGGAAGCGTACGCCATGGTATTGAATGCCCAGCTCCGAGCAAATCGCATCCAGCTTGTCGCGAATTTTCCTACCGGCTTTCGGGTCCGAATAATCCAGCAGCCCGACTGCCGAACGCCAGATCAAGTGCCCGCCTGACCAGAGGATATTTGCCGCAACCGCGATGGCCACCAGCGGATCGAACGGTTTCCAGTGCGTCAGCATCACCAGCCCTAGTCCTCCCACAACCCCAAAGCTGGTCCAGCTATCGGTCAGGACGTGTTTACCATTGGCTTCGAGAATGAGTGAGTTGGTGCGCCGGCCGGTTCGCACGAGATAGTAACCGAGACCCGCATTGAGTATTCCCGCCATCAGCACCAGCAATACTCCGGCTCCCAGGTGCTCCAGCCGCAGCCCGGCGATCCATCTCCGGATTGACTCAAAGAGAATTGCGATCGCGGCCACGACGATCATTGCTCCTTCAAATCCAGCGGAGAAGAAGGTAATCCGCTCGTAACCGTAGAGAAATTGAGGGGAAGCCGATCTAGTGCTGAGCCGAAGACTATAACTCGCAAACCCCACAGCGATCACGTGGATGACCGACTCGGCCGCGTCGGAAAAAATGGCCGCCGAATGCGTCATGAAAAACGCCGTCGTTTTACCGATCAGCATTGCCAAACCAAAAATCAGGGAGAGACGCATGGCGAAGTGCGCCTCGCGCAACTCCCGTTCGTCTCTCCATGTTGCCGGGCTAACCGTGGCTTGCGTAGGCACGCTCTTTATCCCTATCCCTGGCTGTGAAGCTTAGCATTTGGCACATAGTTCCACAGAATCGCACCACAAGATGTGATGTCGCTCACGCACGGAGCGCGGCGCGCTTGGAGATTCTGCACGAATGGCCGCCCACTTGGAAACTGACTCACTATCAAGGGTGTGGCAGCATGGACTCATTGGTCCGGCAACTGGCGGCGATATTGACGTTCTCGCTGATTGTCTGAATAGGTCTTCGTTGTAAAACTGGATGAAGGGGGAAACCTCGGCGGCCAAACAAGTCGAAGCGCGGGCTAAGTCGGCTCGCCCCTAACGGGGCTGGTTAATCAGAGTTCCCCTGGAGAGCTGAAAGCTAAGAGCTAAGAGCTAGGAGCTAAGGGCAACTCCTAAAACACGCCTCTGTTCTTCGTCGAAGGATGGAACTCGAGAGTGGTCGAGTAGCCGGGCAGTTCGATCGGAACACTGTACTCGGCGTCGATGGAGAGAGTGCCATTGCCTATCCCACCGTTACGCACAACATGCACCTGCTTGGGCGTCAGCGCGATATCGAAGCTGCGGGCCTGTTTGATGACGGCGTCGCGGATATCTTCTTCGGTGCGCGGGGTGTAGGTCGACTGTAAGGCTTCGGTCTTGATTGCATCCTCGAACTGATAGTTCGAGAAGTATGGCGGGATGACCTTGAGGCCCACCAGGCCCAACGCCAAGAGAATGCCCAAGGCGAAGATTAATTTCAGAGTTGCCATAAAAAACAATCGCCAAATCGCTGGTTGCGAGTTTCCAATCGCGAGCTTTCCGTCGTGCGCCAGGGCTGTCCACAGCTAGCGAGCGGCCGGGACCAGTCATCATTATTGGCGCAGTCCCTGGAAATACTCGGTTATGGCAGAAATTTTAACGTCCTCTTTGTGGAGAGTCGAGCGCTGAACGACTTCCACAGTATCTTCGGTAACCTTCTTGCCCACGTTGACACGAAAGGGTATGCCCACCAGGTCGGCGTCCTTGAACTTCACCCCCGGCCGTTCGTCCCGGTCGTCCAGTAAAACGTCGAATCCGGAGGCTTCCAGCAGCCGGGCAACGTTCTCGGAGGCGCTGCGGATCGCCTCATCCTTGGAGTTAGTCGACACCACGACTACCTCAAACGGCGCGATGGAAGGCGGGAGCCAGAAGCCGTTCTCGTCGTTACTTTGCTCGACAGCCGCGGTCAAAATGCGCTCGATGCCAATCCCATAGCTGCCCATGATCGGCGCAATCTCCTTGCCATTGCGGTCGAGCACGCGGGCGCCCATGGATTCGGAATACTTGTAGCCGAGTTTGAAGATGTGTCCGATCTCGACGGCGGTATCGATGCGCAAGGGAGCGCCACATCCGACGTTCGGGCAATCTTCGCCGGCGGTCACGCTGCGCAGGTCGACGTAGGCCGTGGGATGAAAAGTCTGCCCCGGCGTCAGGTTCTTGACGTGATAGTTCTCCCTGTTAGCGCCACCGATCAGGTTGGTGCGGCCTTCGAGCGCTTTATCGACCAGCAGCATGGGCTTGGCGGAATCTTTGCTGTCCTTAGCCCAGTCGGTGCCTAACGGGCCAAGGTATCCGGCAGGCGCGTGGAACAGCTCGCGGATCTCATCTTCCTGCATGGGACGCGCCTCTTTGCCCGCAACCGCCGTCGAGAGCTTGGCTTCGTTCATCTGGTGATCGCCGCGCATGAGCAACACCACGGCCCGCGCGCGAGACTTGCCGGTTTTAGGGTCTTCTTCGGTAATCATCATCGCCAAAGTCTTCATCATGTGCTTCGGCGACACGCCCAGAAAGCGCGCCACGTCTTCAATCGTTTTCTGTCCCGGAGTGTGCACTTCGAGCGGCTGGCCATCGCCTTCGGGCTTCAGGTCTTCGACTGGGGCAAGCTTCGATGTTGCCTTCTCCATGTTGGCGGCGTAGTTGCACTTCTCGCAGCTCACGACCTGGTCCTCGCCGGCCGGAGTGCGCACCATGAATTCCTGCGACTGCGATCCTCCCATCGCTCCCGAGTGCGCGTCGATCACCATGTACTTCAACCCGCAACGGTCGAAGATGCGGCAGTAGGTGTCGTGGTGCTTGAGGTACGAAACGTCGAGCCCGGCCGCGTCAATGTCGAATGAGTACGCGTCCTTCATGATGAACTGACGCACGCGCAGCAGGCCCGACTTGGGACGCGGCTCGTCGCGAAACTTGGTCTGAATCTGATACCAGATCTGCGGCAGTTGCTTGTAGCTGCGCAGCTCCTTGCGCGCGATGTCAGTCATGACTTCTTCGTGAGTCATGGCCAGACACATGTCGGCACCCTTGCGGTCCTTGAGGCGAAACATGTTGTCGCCCATCGCCGCCCAGCGTCCGCTCTCTTCCCAGAGTTCACGCGGATTCAGCGCCGGCAGGTAAAACTCCTGCCCAATCTTGTCCATCTCCTCGCGGACGATGCCCATGATCTTCTGCGTAGTGCGATTGCCGAGGAACAGGAACGAGTAGACTCCGGCGCCGAGTTGACGGATGTATCCAGCTCGGACCAGCAGCTTGTGACTAGCGACTTCGGCGTCAGCCGGAGCCTCGCGGAGAGTAGGGATAAAGAGTTGCGACCAGCGGTGCATGATTATGGTTTCCAATCAAAGAGAATCTTCGATTGTAAACGATCACGTAGGGACAGCCGCCCTCAGCTCTCCAAGTCGAGCATAGCTCGGCCAGCAAGCGTAGAGGGACGAGACAAACTTCGTCGGTCCAATTGGGCGGGTCCCCCAGGTTTTTGATCTCGCTGGCACTACCAACGCAGGGGGTGCCCCATCCTTCGCGCACTTTGCGAAGGGTGGGAGTGCGAATGCTTATACAACGAACGCACGCATGTCGTATCGGCAGCATCGCTACCCGCCCTTGCAACGAACGCAAGGACGGGGCACCCACAGTTGGGTCATCGAAGGGGACGCGAGACCTGGGCTATCCCATTCATCGCAAGGAACGCAATGAGTGCGGCACCTGGCCGTTTACTGCTGCAAACGGCTTACTTCTTGGGTTCGAGGACGATCTCCCTAGCCAACCGACCGCCCACAACCTCACGCCAGCTGGCACGCTCCTCGTAGCCTGCGATCATCTTTTTGTCGTCGCTCTTGGTTGCTTTATTGGCCACGTCTTCCCGCTTGTCCTCGGTAGCTTCCATCGTGGCCAGATCCTTGAACTCCGTCATCAGCATCATGTCCCAATCAGTGGTGCCGTGGGCTTCGGTGGCAATGACTTTGTAATCGAGGATCAGCCCAGCTGTCTTCAAAGCCTCTTGTTCGGCCTTAAACTCCGATGCCAGCCAGTACATGTACTTTAGCCCGACGCCGGGCTTCACTTTGATGAAAGCGATGTCCCACACCGGACCATCATGAAATGGGCGGACCGGCGTTTGGGCTTGTGTGAGGGCTGGCAACAGCATGGCGGTGAATACTGCAACTGCAACTATCCGGAACATGTTCTTCATTTTGTTGGCTCCTTGTGCCATCGGCAATTGAAGTGGCGAATCTCACAGCACCGCCCAAACCCGCCACTTGATGGGAGTGGGCAGTTTCTCCGCTCAAACGCCAGTCAAACTCAGGGCGCTGGAACGAAGATGACAATTCGTCCTGTAAAAAGCCTATGAGGGAATGAACGTAACAAGCACGGAACCCCGAGTCGCGTGGTTGTCATGTAATGAGCCTGCCAACAATACTCCATTGTCAGGTAAATCACAAACGTTTGTACTTGTCAGGGATCAGGCATCCGCGACCCGCTGCGTCTCGTGTCCGTCCCCAGGTGAGCTGTGTGGATCTACGCCGCCAGGCGCTTCAGGATTTCCTTGCCCAGCTTCTGCGCTTCGCCGAAAAATTTCTGGTATTCGAGGAAAATCCGGTTCAGTTCGAGCGACTGGTCGGCGGTGAGCTTGCGGCGCAGCATCATGTCGCGCACGTGCACGGGATTGGGCAGGATAGAGTCTTCGGTGAGTTCTTCCAGGGCGGTCGCGGGATTGTAGTGGTACATGCGCTTCATTGTATCGCCGTATCGCCGCGGGTGGAATTTCTCGGTCGTCGGTCGTTGTCTGGTCGGGTCGTCGGTCGTTGTCTGGTCGGTCGTCAGCCGGCAGTGGTCCTCTTGAGGGCTAATTCCCGCAAACGAAGCTTCAGGCTTCTTTGGTGATTGGCCCGGCGCAGCACCGTCTCTACGGTGGTCGCGAGACGATCGGAGCTCTTGTCGAGTTCCAGAGTGGACTTCTCGAAATAGGCGGCCGCGCCTTCGTGGAGGAGTTTTTCCTCGTTCATCTGCGACAGGCTGGTGAGCACGATGACCGGAATGTCCATGGTGGCGGGATTTGCTTTCAGGGTTTTCAGGACGTCCAGACCGCTGATCTTGGGAATCATCATGTCGAGCAGGATGATGTCGGGCAGTTTGTCATTGGCGACCCGCAAGGCTTCCTCGCCGTCGGCGGCGGTGCTGACCTCGAAATCGGCTTTGCCCAAAGCGCACTCATTGGCTAAGCGGAGAAACTTGCTGTCTTCGACCAGCAGCACTTTGACGTTCATGGCCACACACAACCCTCTTGGCAGGCTCATCGGCCAGGCGGCGGAAAACTTGAGGGGTGGGGCAGCCGGCCCCTGAAGGGGCGTCTCATTTGAGGAAACTGCGGTATCGCTAAAGCGATACCCTGATACGAAACATAAGGGACGGCTTGCGCCGCCCCCAGGGCGTACGTGGCCGCCCCTGCGTATTCAATTTTCGTCGGACGGGTGAGAGCGCCCGTCACTCCAACGGTCGATACTATGTTCCTTCCGACCAGCTTGCCAGGTATTCTTCCTGCTCCGAGGTCAGGCGGTCGATCTTGATGCCGAGTGATTCCAGCTTTAGCTTGGCCACGCGTTTGTCGAGTTCCACCGGAACCGTGTACACCTTCTTTTCTAATGACGCGTGGTTCTTCACCATGTACTCGCACGAAAGTGCCTGGTCGGCAAAACTCATGTCCATCACCGACGCCGGATGCCCTTCGGCGGCGGCCAGGTTGATCAGGCGGCCTTCTCCGAGCAGGTTGATGCGGCGGCCGTCCTTCATCGTGTACTCGTCGACGAAGGTGCGCGTGGTGCGCTTGGAGGACGACAACTTTTCGAGCGACGGGATGTCGATTTCGACGTTGAAGTGGCCCGAGTTCGAGATGATGGCGCCGTCCTTCATGAGCTCGAAGTGCTGCTTGGCGAGCACGTTCTTGTTGCCGGTGACGGTGCAGAAAACATCGCCGATTTTGGCGGCTTCTTCCATGCTCATCACGCGGAATCCGTCCATGACCGCTTCGAGCGCTTTGGTCGGATCGATTTCCGTGATGATGACTTCCGCTCCCGTGCCGCGTGCGCGCGAAGCGAGGCCGCGGCCGCACCAGCCGTAACCGGCGACCACGAATTTCGACCCTGCGAGCAGGAAATTCGTGGCGCGGATGATGCCGTCAATCGTCGATTGCCCGGTGCCGTAACGATTGTCAAAAAGATGCTTGGTGTCGGCGTCGTTGACGGCCATGATCGGATAGCGCAGCACGCCTTCTTTGGCCATGGCGCGCAAGCGAATCACGCCGGTAGTCGTCTCCTCGGTTCCGCCGATCACATTCGCCAATTCCTTGGTGCGCTTGGTGTGCAGCACGGACACCAGGTCGGCACCATCGTCCATGGTCAATTGCGGCTTGTGATCGAGCGCTGCCATGATGTGCGCGTAGTAGGAGTCATTGTCCTCGCCCTTGATGGCGAAGACGGGAACGCTGTAGTCGCGCACCAGACTGGCGGCCACATCATCCTGAGTTGACAGCGGGTTCGAAGCGCACAGGGCCACGTCGGCACCGCCGTCGCGCAGCGCGATCATTAAATTTGCGGTCTCGGCTGTCACGTGCAGGCAGGCCGAAATGCGGACGCCCTTGAGCGGCTGATTCTTGATGAATTCTTTGCGGATGATCTGCAGCACCTTCATCGACTGGTTCGCCCACTCGATGCGTTTCTTGCCCAGATCGGCCAGTTCAAATCCTTTAAGGTCGCTGCTGATTGATGTCGTTGCCATTTTTCTCTCTATCCCCGGATGATGACGCTATGAAGGCTGTTGGCTTTTAGCTCTTGGCTCCTAGCTAAAGGCCAAATGCTAAGAGCTAAAAGCGATTTTCTGTGGTGAAGGAACTATTTCCTGGCTCCGGCCGGCTCCCGCTTCAAGCCGGCGTCGGCGGCCAGTTTGGCGGCTTTGTCGGTTGCTTCCCAGGTGAAATCGGGATCGCTGCGGCCGAAATGTCCGTAGGCCGCGGTCTTACGGTAAATCGGACGGCGCAAGTTGAGCGACTCGATGATCTCGCGCGGCTTGAGCTTGAAGTTTGCCCGCACCAGATTTGGAATCAGATTGGCATCGATTTTCTCGGTTCCGAAAGTCTCCACCAGGATGCTGACGGGTTCAGCAACCCCGATAGCATAGGCGAGTTGCACTTCGCAGCGATCGGCTAGGCCGGCGGCCACGATGTTCTTCGCGATGTAGCGCGCTATGTAGGCGGCGGAACGGTCCACCTTGGTCGGGTCTTTGCCGCTGAACGCGCCGCCGCCGTGACGTCCCATGCCACCGTAGGTGTCGACGATAATCTTGCGCCCGGTCAGACCGGTGTCGCCCATGGGACCGCCGATGACGAAGCGTCCAGTGGGATTGATGTGGTACTTGGTGTCCTCATCGAGCAGATGGGCGGGGATTACAGTCTGGATGACATGCTTCAAAATGTCGGCGCGCAGTTCATCGTTGCCGACAGTTTCGGAATGCTGGGTGGAGACGACGACCGCATCCACGCGTTTCACTTTGTGCTGCGCGTCGTATTCGACCGTGACCTGGGACTTTCCATCAGGCCGCAGGTAGGGGCAGGTGCCATTCTTGCGAACTTCGGCAAGCTTCATGGTGAGCTTGTGGGCGAGTGAAATCGGAAGGGGCATCAATTCAGGCGTCTCGTTGCAGGCGTAGCCGAACATCATGCCCTGGTCGCCGGCGCCGCCGGTATCCACGCCCAGGGCGATATCGCCGGACTGCTTGTTGATGCTCGAAATCACGGCGCAAGTGTTCGAGTCGAAGCCGTACACCGCGTTGTCGTAGCCGATCGACTGGACCACGCCGCGCACCAGGTTCTGGAAGTCGACGTAGGCTTTAGTGGTGATCTCGCCGGCGATCATGACCAGGCCGGTGCAGGTCAGGGTTTCACAGGCTACGCGGCTGTTCGGATCTTCACGCAGGCAGGCGTCGAGAATGGCATCGGAAATCTGGTCGGCGATCTTGTCCGGATGTCCCTCGGTTACGGATTCCGAGGTAAACAGAAAACGATTGGTTGCTGGCAAGCTGGCATCTCCTCTAGGTGATTTTGAGCCTTTATGTCCGATAAGGGAGGCTTATGGAGCCGCGGGCTCTTGACCGGAGTCTGGTTTAATCTTCCTCAAAACGGTAACAGAGATGACCACTTAAGCGCAACGGCATTGACCGGTGACGGAGGGAGCTGACATTGAGTGGGAGCCAGTGGCATTGAACGGTGGAAGACGGGCGGCAAAGGGAAGAAAAGAAAGAGACAGACTTAAGGCGTCGAAGGCGGTGCCGGGGCGTTCGGTAACATTCCTCCCGGGCCAAAAGTAACTGTTTTAACCTCCCCGTAGTCTCCCATGGTGTCGAGCTTCTTTCCGTTGAATCGAAAGTCGACGCCGCCGGCGTTTCCGGCCTTGACGATGATTTCTTTCCGGCCTCGGATCGCGCGCTCGCTGCCGGCGGGCAAAAGTTCGGACGAGACAGTTCTGCCGTCGGCGGTGATCGAGATCCAGGAGTCTTCGCGGGCCTGGATGACGACCGTAAACTCGCCCGGAGTCGCGGCGGGGGCGGCAGCCGCTAAGTCCCGAGATGTTAGACCCTGAGGCGTTTTGGGGGCGACGGAAGGCGCAGATTCTCCAGTCGGCCGACCAGTTGTCCCACTATCTTTACCTGACACTTTCCCTGACACTTTGCCTGATACCTGCGCCGCTGGTAACTGCGCCGCGGTCGTAATTGGAGTCTCCCGAAGTAGCTGTCTCGCGTGCTCGCGCTGGTGACGGCTCCAGAGGGAGAGTGCCAGGGCGATTACGAGCAGAACCGCGGCGAACAAGCCCCACGGTAGGTGGCGAGCCGGGAAGTCGGCGCTGGCTTCCAGGCGGCTGACGTTCTCTGCATTTTCGCGTGCCCCGTCTTCCCGCGCTGCGATTTCTGTCGAAACGGGAGGGGCGTCGCCGGAGGCTTGCAGGTACTCGGCGACGGTCTGATCTTCGTCGAGGCCAACGCAGCGGGAGTAGGCGCGGACGAAGCCCTTGTTGAAGATGCCTCCGGGCAACTGGTTGAACTTATCCTCTTCCAGTGCTTGCAGCATGCGGGTTCCGATCTTGGTGGAGCTGGAAATCTGCTCCAGCGTGATCTTGCGCTTTTCGCGCTCCAGTTTCAGTTTTTCGCCAAAGGAAGGCAACCCAGTCTCCCGCTTTCGTTGGATGGCGAACGAAATTTTACTCTGTCGAGAAGCAAGATCATAGAAAATTGGTAATTGAGTAATTTCTAATTTGGTAATTTGAAACGGATCGCGTCCCGACCTGAGTTTCAATTGCCAAATTACCCGATTATCAGATAACAAATTCTTCAGCGGCAGGTTGGCATGACGGGTACCGGTTACCAACGTTCATTGCCCGCGCGGTGCGACCAAACCTATAATTTCCTATCCATCCACTCGAACGAGGAGTCCATGGCAGAGGCCGCGGGCACATCCCCAATTCGCCTGTCGCAAGAGCTGACCATCTTTCATGATGTCGCCAAGGCGCTGACATCCTCGCTCAATCTCGATTCGATCCTGCAGACCATCATGGAAAAAATGGCGGAATACTTCCGCCCGGATACCTGGTCGCTGCTGATGGTGGATGAGGAAAAGGATGAGCTCTATTTCGCCATTGCGGTGGGGGCTGCGGCTGAGGTTTTAGCGAAAGCGCGTTTGAAGGTGGGGGAGGGAATTGCCGGCTGGGTGGCCAAGCACGGACAGGTGCTGATTGTGCCCGACGTGCAGAGTGATCCGCGTTTCTCATCCCGGCTGGACGAGATAACGCGGGTGCAGACTCGCTCCGTGATCTGCGTGCCGTTGCGCTCGAAACACCGCGTGCTGGGCGTGATCCAACTGATCAACGCGAACGTGGGGCTGACGGAACAGGAGCTGTTCTTCCTGCAGGCCTTGTGCGATTACGCCGCGATTTCGATCGAGAATGCGAGGGCGGTCGAGAAGATTCAGGAACTGACCATCACCGACGACTGCACGGGCCTGTTCAATGCGCGCCATCTGCACAAGACGCTCGAAACCGAGGTCTACCGCTCCGCGCGCTTCGGCTACCAGTTCAGCGTGATTTTTATCGACCTCGACCACTTCAAGATGGTCAACGACACGCATGGACATCTGGTGGGAAGCCGGCTGCTGGCCGAAGTCGGTTACCTGATCAAGGCGCAGTTGCGGCTGATTGATTTTGCTTTCCGCTACGGCGGAGACGAGTTCGTGGTTCTGCTGCCGCAAACCCCCAAAGACCAGGCGGTGGTGGTCGCGAAACGTTTGCAGGATTCCCTGCGCTCGGGAGCCTTCTGCAGCGAACAGGGCTTGAACCTGAGCGTGCGCGCCAGTATGGGGCTGGCGACTTTTCCGCACGATGCGCAGACACCGCACGACATCATCCGCCAGGCCGACGAGATGATGTATATGGTGAAGAACACGACCCGCGATAATATCGGCATTGCATCGCGCGGGCTGATGGAGCCGTAGATTCTCCACCTCCGGACAGCCGCCGCAGCTGTGCTAGCATGCCTCAAAGGAGCGGCCCCATGCCCTTCATCGACACCAACACCCTCAATGTCATCGAGCGCTTGCCGGGCTGGTATGGACGCTATTTCCACTCGCCGAGCATGACCTTCGCGCACTACGAATTCAAGCGCGGCTCCTCTATTCACGAGCACTTCCATGCTGAAGAAGAAGTCTACGAGGTGATCGAGGGAGAACTCGAATTGACCATCGATGGCGTGGCTCAGGTTGCGAAACCCGGCGTAGTGGCGATCGTTCCGGGGAATGTCCGACATTCGGTTAAGGCCCTGACCGATGGGCGGGCGATCATTGTCGACTATCCGCTGAGGCGCGACTTCGGCTAGGCTCGCCTCGAACAGCCGAGGACGACCATCCTCGGATTATTGTTTTTCTCGCTTCTGCAGGTCGGCGGGCTGATCTTTTTTGGGCTGCGATTCTGTTGGGTCCGGTTTCCATGTAAACACATTGGCTGGCGCGGAAGGGTTTACGCCGAAGTCCCACACGTAGAGGTTCATTCCTTCCTTTCCCAGCATTTCGGCGACGGCGTATTCGCCCGCCGCCAAAGGCTCGGTGGGTGTGAGCTTGACCCAGCCTCCGGTCATGGCGGTGACCGTAGCCGCGAGAAAACGCTCGTCGGTTTTCATCTTTCCGGTGACCGCGATCTTGATGGCGCCGGCTACGCGTTTGCCGCCCTTGATCTCAACGCGAATGATCTTGAAGCGGTCGTCGTTAGTGGGCGCGAGATTCTTGGGCGCGAGCGGCGCGGGCTCTCCGGTGGCGGCCTGCGCGGTTGCGGGCGCGCCGTTATTCAAGTCAATGTTGATGTAGAGCGAAGGCACGGCGGTGTGCGACTGAATCTTGGCATGAGCTCCGGGAAGTTCAATCGTCTGCTTGACGCCGGCCAGCGGATTGATCGCCGCCCGCAGAATATTCGACTTGGTGTTCTTATCTACTTCGCCGCCTGATTGTTGCAGTTCGGCTAGCTGCGGCTGATTCTCATAGGTGTCGAGTAGAAAGATGCCGCCTTCGTCGGGCAGGCGCAGACCGGGCGCAACCTGCGGCGAACGGGCTTGCTCGGCTTTGCGTTCAGAGTCCAGTTGTTTGTCGAGTTCAACGGCTTCTGGTGCTAGCTTGCCTTCCTCCCTGCCCTGCTCAAACTTGTCGGTTGCGTCCCAGTCGATCATTGATTTCGGGACTTCCTCCCACTCGCCGCGCTCGGCGCTGAAGTAGCGGACGCGCTCGCCGTGAATCTCATACTTGGTGACGGACTGGTAGGAGCCGTCTTTCAGGATGAGGCGGTGGGCTTGGGTCTGGGCGAGGCTCGCAACCGGCAGAACTAGACAGAGTGCGGCTAAACTGAGAGCGGCAGCGAGGACGGCTCCGGCCTTGCGAATTGGGGATTTCATACCGGGGAACATTATCGCCCTTGCCGGTGTCACTTCAAAATTAGATGCGGGGAGGAACTGCGGCAGCATCGAAGTACTAGCTGGAGCGGGTCGTCATGAACTTTTCACAAAGCTCTGCAAGTCACGACCTGGTCGCCGTTTTGCGGATCACGGCATGTGTTATCGCGACGGCTGCGCTATCAAGCTGCCAACCAGCTGCAAGCCCTGAAGCAAGCCATGACCAGCCGCATCAACTTCTCTATATCGTGGATTCTGATCGCGGCAGTTCTGATTCCCACGAGCGGCTGTTCGCCGTGGATCCCGCGCGCAAGGAGATCGTCAAGACCTATCCCACCGGCTCCCGTCCCGACATAGCGCTTTCACGCGACGGGACGCGCCTTTTTGTGGCCAGTGAATCGCGAGTTCCGGAGGGTCCCGAAGGAGCCGGGGCGGGAAGGCTGGACGTTGTCGATACCGCGACGGGCGCGACTCTGGCTTCTGTCGCCAACCCTCACCGCTGGGTTGCGATGGGGCCTTTGTATGGTTCCGAGATGGCGCTTTCAGCCGATGGGCATTGGCTGTATGTGCCGAAGTTAATGCCTGGGCCGGAGGGAACGGCGTCCGTACTTGTCGCGATATTCGATACTGCCGGCGCCAAGTTCCTTCCGGAAACGATCCCGCTATCGAAGTGTGGGGCTTTTTTCCTGGTGCCTTGGCCGAACGCCCGGGCGTTGTCAGTGCTGTGTTTCGACACAGAGGACGTGCGCACGATACAGCTCAGCGATCAGGGTGTTCCCACGGCCCAACCGCCGGCCGTCATTGCCATACATCACGATTGGGGGCGCAGACGGTTGGGCACCGCATTTGTGTCCGGCGAAAATGAGTTGACTGTCCTAATGACCGACGGCAAATACAGTAAGGTCAACGTCCAAACCGGGAACACCGTGCAAGAGGGCGAAATTGTGTTTTCTCCGCCGCTTACGCCCGCAGACTGGCACCCGTCAACTCCGGGAGCCGAGCACGTGCCCTCCCTGGGACGCAGGGTCGTCGGCGCCCGGATACTGCAATCGGAAGGACGGCTCTATGTTCGGCTCTCGCGATCCGATCTGTATATGCACGCCTGTGACGCCATTGCAGTGCTGGATGCCAAGACGCTGCAGCAGGAGCGCTTCTTTGAGCTCAAGAGTTCTTTCTTGCGTCCCTCCTGGAATCTTTTCTGGGACGCCGCGATTGGAAATGGCGGCAAACGGCTTTACCTGTTAGCAGTGGAGCGCAAGGGCGGAACGGTTCGGGTGCTGAGTCTGCCGGATGGGAAGGAAATCGACACCATCAACGGGCTCGGAACAACTCTGTCTATCGTGGTCCCTTCGCCCCAGACGGCGCTCAGGTCCACGGGTCCTGCAGGTCTCCGAGTTCGTTGACGGCTTCGGCCACAATGGCCCGCGGCATGTCAAAGTGTTCTTCCACTGCGGCGACGAGTTGGTCGCGACTCGTTAGTGATCGATTGATCGATTCGCTTCCTTGCGACTCGACTAGCGTCCAATTGTGGATCATCACCGCCCGGTCCGAATAAAAGCGCGTCAGCAGCAGGCAGTTCAGAAAAGTTGCGTCCGGCCGAAAAGACTCGGTAATCGCATGGCGAAACTCCTCGATCCTCCTGGCCGCCGCCTTGGCCAAGTAGCCGTGTTTCTGCTCGCCATCGCGATACAGCTCCAAACGCGAGCGGCCATTGGCATCTTGCGGCTTGAGGACATAACGGTCCCGTCCGAGTTCGACGACATAGTCGGTCGCAAGATCGCGAGGCATCGGCGACAGGAACGGCGCACCATAGCCAGCGTCTACCAGATACTCGCGCCCATCGACCTGCGCCATGATCACAACGTGAACGTCGGGATTCGTCATATCCGCCGCGCACAGCTTTACGTCGTATCCCAAAGTTGCCAGCAGCGAATAGAAGTGGAAGTTGTTGGAGTAGCAAGTGCCGCCAAAGCGGTAGCGCTCGATGCCATTGAGGTAGAGCTGCAGCGGTGGCAGGTCCGACAGGTCGTGGTGCTTCCGGTTGTAGAGCTTGGAAATGTTTTCGAAAGGGATACGCGTGAGATGGGCGGCGACCAGTTCGCAAAGCGCTTCCCGACCAGGCTCTTGTTGCGTCACGCCGAGCACGGCGAGGTATCGGGAGATTAGTTCAGGGACGGGTGGCTGGGCGAACATCAGTAGCTTCTCTCCCAAGGATTGTCAAAGCTGTCCAGCGAAATGTCGAGTGCTGAGTACGACGCCGAGTTGCTGATGGCTGTCAAGCCTAGTGAGTCGGCGGTGCGGCGTCCCACGTTTCGAAAAGCGCGAAACGTGGGGCACCCTCGTTTCATCCGCTGCCGACAAAAAGCTGGAACTGGCAGCTGTTTTTTCCACATTCCCTTCCCGAAAGACTTCTGCCATAATTGATCGTGCACCCCAACCCGCACAATTTTCCCAACAAAATTAAAGCGAGGAAGCGATGTCGGCCAAGTACATCTTTGTAACCGGCGGTGTGGTGTCTTCATTGGGCAAGGGACTGGCGGCGGCTTCGATTGGATGCCTGCTGGAAAGCCGTGGCCTCAAAGTCAACCTGATGAAGTTCGATCCGTACCTGAACGTGGATCCGGGGACGATGTCGCCGTTTCAGCACGGCGAAGTGTTCGTCACCGACGACGGGGCCGAAACCGATCTCGACCTCGGTCACTACGAACGCTTCACCCACGCCAAGCTTTCTCGCGATAACAACTGGACTACCGGGCGCCTCTACGAGCAGATTATCGCCAAGGAGCGGCGCGGCGATTACCTGGGCAAGACGGTGCAGGTGATTCCGCACGTCACCAACGAAATCAAGGCGGCGGCGAAGAAAGTCGCGCAGGATGTGGATGTGGCGATCATCGAAATCGGCGGCACGGTGGGCGACATCGAGTCGTTGCCCTTTATCGAAGCGATCCGCCAGATGCGGCAGGAACTGGGCCGCGATAACACTTTGTTCGTGCACGTGACGCTGGTGCCGTTTATTGCCGCGGCGCAGGAATTGAAGACCAAGCCGACCCAGCACTCCGTCAAAGAATTGCTCAGCGCCGGAATTCAGCCGGATATTCTGCTGTGCCGCACCGACCGCTTCCTTTCGAAAGAGATCAAGTCGAAGATTGCGCTGTTCTGCAACGTTGAGGAAGAAGCGGTGATCACGGCGAAGGATGTCGCGTCCATCTACGAAGTGCCGCTGGTATTCGCGCATGAAGAAGTGGACACGCTGATCCTGCGTCGGCTGAAACTCGAGGCGAAGGATCGCGATCTATCGAAGTGGAACGATCTGGTGCACCGCGTCTACAACCCGAAGGATGTGGTCAGGATCGGCATTGTCGGAAAGTACGTGGAGTATGAAGACAGCTATAAGTCGCTGAAAGAAGCGCTGGTGCACGGCGCGCTGGCGCACAACCTGAAGCTGGAATTTAATTGGATCGAAGCCGAAGGACTGGAGAGCGCCGACCAAGCCGACAAGAGTTATGAAGCGCAGTTAGAAGAATACGATGGATTGCTGGTGCCCGGCGGATTCGGCAAGCGGGGCATCGAAGGCATGCTGAGGGCGATCCAGTACGCGCGCGAGAAGCACGTACCTTACTTCGGAATCTGTCTGGGTATGCAGACGGCTTGCATTGAATATGCGCGCAACGTCTGCGGGTTGGCGGATGCCAACTCGAGTGAGTTCGATCCGGCGACTCCGCATCGCGTGATTTACAAGCTGCGCGAGCTGCGCGGCGTGGAAGAACTGGGCGGCACGATGCGTCTGGGGGCATGGCCGTGCAAGATCGAGCCGGGAACGCTGGCGTACAAAGTGTACGGCCAGACCGAGATCAGCGAGCGGCACCGACATCGTTACGAGTTCAACCGCGAATATGAAGAGCCGATGGTGGCCGCCGGGCTGCGCATTTCCGGCTCGACTCCGGACGGCACTTACGTGGAGATCGTGGAGATTCCCGGCCATCCATTCTTTATCGGATGCCAATTCCACCCGGAATTCAAATCGAAGCCGCTGGAGCCGCATCCGCTGTTTAAGGCGTTCGTCGGCGCTTCGTACGAACACGGGCAGAGAAAGAAAGAGCAGAGAGGCGCTGCCGAGGTCGAGATGTTCCTGCGGCCGGAAAAAGTGGGGAGAAGATAAACGGAGCCGTTAGCTCTTAGCTGTTAGCCCTTAGCTAAAAGCTAAAAGCTAAAAGCTTTGACCTTGTCTTTCCAAATCGATAACGTTCGCGTCGGCTCTGGCGATCTGTTCCTGATTGCCGGGCCCTGTGTGATTGAAAGTGAAGAGCATGCCCTGCGTATGGCGGAAATCATCAAGGGCGTGGCGCGTTCGCTGAACTTTCCGTTCATCTTCAAAGCGTCGTATGACAAGGCGAACCGCACGTCGATCCGCAGCTATCGCGGGCCGGGAATGAAGGAAGGCTTGCGCATTCTGAAGAAAGTCAAAGATGAAGTGCACATTCCGGTGCTGACCGATGTGCATCAGGTCGCCGACGTCGCTGCCGTCGCCGAAGTCGTGGACGTGCTGCAGATTCCGGCCTTCCTCTGCCGCCAGACCGATCTGGTCGTGGCCGCGGCGCTGAGCGGGCGTCCGGTGAACATCAAGAAGGGGCAGTTCGTCTCGCCCTGGGACATGAAGCACGCCGTCGAGAAGTGCCGCGATGCCGGGAATAGCCAGGTGTTTGTGACCGAGCGCGGCTCGAGTTTCGGCTACAACAATCTGATTGTGGACATGCGGTCGCTGGCCATCATGCGCAAGTTCGCGCCGGTGGTGTTTGACGCGACGCACTCAGTGCAGTTGCCGTCGTCGTCGCACGGTGATGAAGATCAGCCGGCGGTGAGTGGCGGCCATCCTGAGTTTATCCCGGTGTTGTCGCGGGCGGCGGTGGCGGCGGGTGTGGACGGTGTGTTCATGGAAGTCCACGACAATCCGAAAGAAGCGAAAAGCGACGGCGCGAACGCGCTCGATACGCGAAACCTGCGCGGCTTGCTGAAAGAATTGCAAGCGGTGAAAAAGGCGATCGACGCGGCGCACGCGACGCCGTAGCGTCATCGACGTCATTTCTGAATCTGCTACCATTCCCGCGTCATCTGAAATCTCATCGCGTATGCATTGGTGGGCATCGATTGCCGGGATTGTTCTCATCTTCATCATCCTGATGGATGCGTTTGAGACCGTTGTTTTGCCGCGGCGCATCAAACGGCATTTTCGCATCACGGGGTGGTTCTACCGGAATACGTGGGGCCTCTGGGCCAGAATTGGGAGGCACATCAAATCCGCGAACCGGCGCGAAGGTTTCCTGGCTTACTTTGGGCCGCTGTCGCTGTTCCCGTTGCTGGGCTTTTGGGCGCTCGGGCTGATTTTTGGATTCGCCTGCGTGCAGTACGGACTGGGCGAACATCTGACGCTGGCCAATGAAAAAATCACGTTCTGGAAAGTGCTCTACCTGAGCGGCGAAACTTTTTTCACGCTGGGCTATGGGGACATCACGCCCAACAACGCCGCCGCCCGCGCGCTTGCCGTGATGGAAGCGGGCATGGGCTTCGCGTTCCTCGGAGTCGTGATCGGATATCTGCCGGTGATCTACAATTCATTTGCCGCGCGCGAGATTGAAATTTCCCTGCTGGATGCGCGTGCCGGGTCGCCGCCGAGCGCCGCCGAGTTTCTGGGCCGGTTGGGCTGCTGTCCCGAGCAAACTGTGCTCGACGAAATTTTTCGCGACTGGGAGCGCTGGTGCGCCGATCTTCTGTCGAGTCACATTTCCTATCCCGTGCTGATCTTCTTCCGATCGCAACACAGCAATCAATCCTGGTTGAGCGCGCTGTCGGTAATGCTCGATGTCACGTCGCTGGTCACGACCGGCGTGGACGGCATCCACCCAGAACAGGCGAAGCTCACGTTTGCCATGGCGCGGCACGCTGCCGTCGATCTCGCCCAGGTTGCGAGAGCCGAATACAGTCCGCATGATGCCGACCGGCTTACGGCAGCACATCTAAGCCGGCTGCGGGCGGAACTCGCCGAGCATGGCGTGACTCTTTATAACGGAGCGGATGCGCCCGAGCGGCTGGCGGAACTTCGAGTCCTCTACGAACCCTATCTGCACGCGCTCAGCCGCCGGCTTTTGATGACACTGCCGCCGTGGATCCACATGGAGCGCAAGAAAGATAACTGGAAGAGTAGCCCGTGGGACAGCGCGATCCAGGCGCGGGCGCTGGAGCGTCCGGGACGCGCGGCGGACGATCATTTCTGAACTGTTCTGCTAACATTCCTCCTTCATGAAACACGTGGGCGAAAACGTGGTGCGCATCGAGGCCGAGGCGTTGCGGGCGTTGGCGGACCGACTGGCGGGGCCGATGGCCGCGGACTTCAACCGGGCGCTCGATCTTATGTTCGGCTGCCGGGGCCGGGTGGTTGTGACGGGGATGGGGAAGAGCGGGCTGATCGCTCGCAAGATTGCGGCTACGTTAAGTTCGACGGGCTCGCCGGCGCTGTATCTGCATCCGGTGGAGGCGTTGCATGGCGATCTGGGGATGATCGTGCGCGGCGATGTCGTGCTGGCGCTTTCGGCCAGCGGCGAGACGGAAGAAATTCTGCAGTTGATGGCGACGATCAAGCGGCTGCAGGTTCCGCTGATCAGTATGACTTGCGACGACATTGCAGAGGTTCACGCGGACAAGAGTGTCCGCGCCACACTTGCTTCTACTCTCGCATCTGCGGCTGACGTTGCTCTGGACTGTTCGATTTCTCAGGAAGCTTGTTCGCTTGGACTTGCTCCTACCGCTTCCACCACGACCATGCTTGCTCTGGGCGATGCTTTGGCAGTGGCGCTTTCGGAAAAACGCGGCTTCAAGGAAGAAGACTTTGCCAACCTGCATCCGGGCGGAAAGCTGGGCAAACGGCTGGCGCGGGTTGAATCGTTGATGCACTCGGGAGATGCGGTTCCGCGGGTGACGGCGCAGACGAAGATGCCGGACGTGATTTACGAAATGTCGCGCAAGAAGCTGGGAATGACAGCGGTGGTCGATGGCGACCGTCTGCTGGGGGTGATCAGCGACGGCGATCTGCGGCGACTGCTCGAGCAGCGCGGCAAAGACACGCTCGACCTGACGGCGCAGGATTGCATGACGCGGGCTCCGAAAACCATCGGTGCGCAGGAGTTCGCAGCCACCGCGCTGGCGCGCATGGAAGAGATGAAGATTACTTCGCTCGTTGTCGTGGACAGAGTTGCGGACGACGATCAACGCGTGCTTGGAATCTTGCACCTGCATGATTTATGGGGGACCGAGATGGTGTAGCACGCGGCTTCAGTGGCGAGGCCGAGCTGCCGCTCGGCTTGGACCCTTCGACTACGCTCAGGGCAGGCTCGCGAGGGCGCCCGTCCCCACACTACAGCAGTCCCCACACGAGCCTAGTGGCAGAAGCGCTGTAGTTTCGGCGGAGGCGGGGTGGGGTACTCGTCAAACTCCCCTTCCCATCCGGAGCATCCGCGCGCAACGACGGCGCGGATTACGACCTGTTCCAGATCGCGGGCTTTCGCTTTCGCTTCCGAGATCTGATCCGTCGTGAAATAGCCGCCGTTGTTGAGTTCGCCGAGGTCAGGACCCGCAGCCGCATAACCAGCATCGGCCGCAATGGTGTACCAGATGTAGGCGGTGAAGCGGTCCTGCGGAATGCCACGGCCATCTCTCAGCGTTTTGGCATAGAAGTATTGCGCCTGGGGAAGGCCCTGATCGGCCGCAATCTTATAGAGCTTCGGAGCCTTGGTGTAGTCGCGATCCGCCATCAGACGGCCCAGGTAGTAGGCGCCGTAAGGGTTGTTCTGGTCGGCGGACACTTTGAGCCATTTCTGGGCAGCGTCGCGATCCGCCAGGCCGCCGATGCCGAGAAGGTAGAGTCGTCCGGCGAGCCAACCCGCAAGCGGGTCGCCTTGTTGAGCAGCCTTGCGATACAGGTCGACGGCCTGACTCGGATTGCGTGCAACCACGGTTCCGGCTTCGTAAAAGTAAGCCAGTGCGATTTGGGCGGGTCCGTAGCCGAGGCCGGCGGAGCGCTGAAGGTAGTCGATCCCCAGCGAATAATTTTGTGACGTCCCAATGCCGGTAATGGCGTCCATTCCACGCTCGTAGAGAGCTTCCGGAGAAGTACTCTGCGCTAATGCCACCGTGCTCCATAGCACGAGAATTGAGGTCAGAATGGTTCGACGCATGGGCGGATTTCCGTAAGAAGTACTTGGAACAAGTATAGGAAATACGCTGGGTCCGTGTAGAGTTACGAAAGTTCGAGGACTGTATGACGGGCCGCTGTCGCCCTCAGCGGCTGAAGCCGCGGTTTATTCAGCGGCGCTTGCGGCACGACTGAAGTCGTGCCCTTTCCAAAACCTGCGTTGATCAGTTTTCCTACGCGTAGCGCTCACGCAGGAAATCGCCGATCGCCGCGTAGGCAGCGGTCAGGGTCTTTTCGTCGGGCAGGAAAACGATGCGGAAGTGTTTCGTCCCGGGGCGCTGTCCGAAGCCGGAGCCGTGCACGACCATCACATGCTTCTGGCGAATGAGTTCGGTAACGAAGACGTCGTCGCCTTCCGGGATCTCGATGCGCGGGTACGCGTAGAAAGCCCCGCGCGGCTCGACACAACTCACGCGCGGAGTTTCGGCACACCACTTCATGGTGAGATCGCGGCGGCGGCGCAGCTTGCGCTTGACTTCGACGAGGTGACCCTGCGGGCCCTCGAGCGCGGGCTTGATCGCGTACTGCTCGGGATGATTGGCGCAGAGGCGCGCCCGCAACAACTTGTTCACGCCTTCCAGGTACGGTTTGATAACGGACGCTTCGCCGCTCGCAATGCCCCATCCGATGCGCCATCCCGGGGCGAGGTAATTCTTGGAGAGTCCGCCGAAAGTAATGACGGGCACATCGGGCGCGACCGCGGCCATGGCGATGTGTGGGTCGTCATCAATGATCAACTTGTCGTAAATCTCATCGGCAAAGATGATCAGATTGCGGCGACGCGCGAGTTCCGCAATCTGCTCGAGCATCTTGCGCGTGCAGACCGAGCCGGTTGGGTTGTTGGGATTGATCAACACAATCCCGCGCGTCCGCGGCGTGATCTTTTTCTTGATATCGTCAAGATCGGGCTGCCAGCCGTCTTCTTCGTTCAGGTAATAGGTGTTCAGTCCGATTTCGAGCTTCGCCAGAACCGCGGAATAGAGCGGGTAGTCGGGGCAAGGGGTCAGCAGGTTGTCGCCCGGATTGAGCAATGCGGCCAGGCAGATGTCAACTGTCTCGCTGACGCCCGAGGTGACGAAAACATCCTGAATGTTGCTGATACCCTTGCGGGCCGCCTCGCCGCGAATCGCATCGAGCGCTTCCTTGATCCCTGAGGAAGGGGAATATCCATTCTTGCCGTCGCGCATGGCCTGATAGACGGCGTCGATCATGTGGGCGGGCGTCTGGAAATCAAAGTTGAGCGGGTCGCCGATGTTGAGCGGCAGAATCTTGTGTCCCTGGCGGGCGACTTCGTCGGCGATGCAGGCTAAGTCGCGAATGGCGTAGCGGACGTTTTCTAAGCGGGCGGCGCAGTTGATTTCGCGAGTCTGAGTCGGGGGCATAAGGAATCTTAATCTCGATTATGGACAATTCTTAATGTTTTGGCTGCACGCTCGAACGATCATGAACGCGACGGATGGCCACCATAGAATGAGTGGAACCCCAGTAAGTAGCCATAGTCCCCGCCATCGGAATCTGAACAGCGCGATGACGAACACTGCGAGCCAAGTTGCGGCTCCCAGAAAGCTAAACGCCACAAGAAGGCTTTCTCGAACGAAGGGACCCACAAAGGCGATCAGAGCGATCCCCAGTGACGTGGTCAGCAGTGGCCGCATCGAATTTTGCGATTCCATCGTTCTCACTTCAAGATAATGAAGCTTGAGAATTCGTTCTACTCCGCCCGGTCGATCTGCGCCTTCTGCAGCTTGTCGGAGTAATCCACGTAGACGGACTTCCACTCGGTGTAAAAGTCAATCGCGCCGATGCCGCCCTCGCGATGGCCGTTGCCGGTGGCTTTTACGCCGCCGAACGGGAGGTGAACTTCGGCGCCGATCGTCGGAGCGTTGATGTAGGTGATGCCGGCATCGAGGTCGCGGACGGCGGCAAACGCCTTGTTCACGTCCTTCGTATACAGGGACGACGATAGTCCGTATTCAATGTTGTTGGCGATCGCGATGGCGTCCTCGAGATTGTCGCAGGGAATGATCGCAACCACCGGACCGAAGATTTCTTCCTGGGCGATGCGCATCTTGGGATCGACTTCGGTGAAGACGGTGGGCTCGAGGAACCAGCCATGCTGGTATTCGCCCTGGTCAAGCCGATGGCCGCCGCACACGAGTTTGGCGCCTTCGCTTTGCCCGATCTCGATATAGCTCAGGTCGGTCTTGAGCTGGTTCTCGTTGATCGCCGGCCCCATCTCCACAGTCTCGTCGAGACCGTTGCCGACTTTGATATTCTTCGCGCGCGCGACGAAGCGATCGACG
The DNA here is from genome assembly GCA_049511255.1 of Terriglobales bacterium. GTDB lineage: Bacteria > Acidobacteriota > Terriglobia > Terriglobales > Acidobacteriaceae > Acidiflorens. The sequence goes on from JBEKYF010000015.1 coordinate 86,745, forward strand.
AACTCGGTATAAACGCCTTTCTGCACGATGATGCGGCTGGTCGCGGTGCAGCGCTGTCCGGTGGTGCCGAAAGCGCCCCAGAGTCCGCCCTCGACGGCGAGTTCAAGGTTAGCATCGTCGAGCACGATCATCGGATTCTTGCCGCCGAGTTCGAGCGAACAGTGCTTGAAGGTCTTGGCCGCCGCGACGCCCACGATTCTCCCGACCTCCGAAGAGCCGGTGAGCGAGATGGCGCGGACCACCGGATGCTCGGTCAGCGGCGTGCCGACTTCCGAGCCGAAGCCGGTCACGATGTTGATGACGCCTTTCGGGATGCCGCCGTCGGTCAGCGCCTGCACCAGGTTGAAGGTGGAGAGCGGAGTGTCCTGCGCCGGCTTGATCACGCAGGTGTTGCCGCAGACGACGGCGGGCAGCAGCTTCCACGAAGAGATGGCCATGGGGAAGTTCCAGGGCGTGATCATGCCGCAGACGCCGATGGGCTGGCGGATGGCCATGGCGAACTTGTTGGGCAACTCAGAAGGCACGGTCGGGCCGAACAGGCGGCGGCCTTCGCCGGCGTTGTAGTAAGCGGCGTCAATGGCTTCCTGCACATCTCCGCGGGTTTCTTTCAGCACCTTGCCCATTTCGCGGGTCATGTCACGGGCATGGTCTTCCTTGCGCTCGATGAGGATTTCGGCGGCGCGGAAGACCATCTCGGCGCGGCGGGGCGCGGGCACCAGACGCCATTTGGCAAACGCGCGCTTGGCAGCATCCACGGCAGCGTCTACGTCAGCTTTGTTCGATCGTTGGAAGATGGCGACGACCTCGCGCGTGTCGGCGGGGTTGCGGTCTTCGAACGTCCGTCCGCTGGCGGATTCGACCCATTCGCCGTCAATGAAATTCTTGAAAACCTTGTGTTTGGTCGTGCCGCCCGCGATCACCGGGCTGGTCAGGGTATCGGTAGACATAGAAGCCTCCTGGGAGCAGTGCGGAACACTTCATGCTAACGCCCGGGGTGAAGACGGGCAAGCGAGGGAGGGTTCGCTGACGAGTGCGCAGACACAAGTGGAGCATCCAGAGATTCGCATACGGCGCCGTTGGCGCGCGTGGCTCCAGAAGTGGTTCGCATATACAAAACCTCTGACCTTTGTCTCATATACAATGTCGTCGCCCGGTTTCCAAAATCGAAGTCCTGGCTTACATGACGAGTGCCGCTATCATCGATGCTGTTCAGGCTGATCGCGTTCCAATGATGGAACTTACCCGTCAGCTTATTGCCATTCCGTCCGAAAATCCCCCTGGAAGCCATTACCCTGACGTTGCGCAGCTTATTTGTCGACATCTTGAGGAGATTGGATTCGAGCCTGAAATGAAGGGGGATTGCGTGCTTTGCTTTGTCGGCCAGGGCAAGCGAACGCTTTACTTCAGCGGCCACTACGATGTCGTTCCGGCGCAGACGCGGGCGCAGTTCGAGCCGGTAATACGCGGCAAGAATTTGTTTGGGCGTGGATCGTCAGACATGAAGAGTGGATTGGCAGCGATGATTTACGCCGCAAAAACAGTTCGTGACTGCGGGATGAAGTTGGATGGCCGTATTGGACTGGTTTTTGTGCCCGATGAAGAAACTGCCGGTCCGCGCGGCTCGCGCTACCTGGAGGAGCATGGCCTTCTTGGCGAGCACGGAATTGGCATGCTCACTCCCGAGCCGACGAGCGGGGTCGTTTGGAATGCGAATCGCGGTGCGATCACACTGAAAGTTACAGTCAAAGGCAAATCGGCTCACGTTGGCAGGCAGTTTGAAGGTGTGAATGCGTTTGAAGGGATGATGAGCCTCGCGCAAGCGCTCTCAGAACTCAAAAAGGAAGTCGAGACGCGCATTACCGGCTTCCGCATTCAGCCTCGGCAGGCGCGGACTTCCATCTTGATGTTGGGCGGGCTGACTGCCGGAGGCGTTAATTTCAATGTCGTTCCCGACTCTTGCTGGTTCACGATCGATCGTCGCATCAACCCCGAAGAAGACTTCCGCACGGAAAAAGCGCGGCTAATCTCCTTGATCAGCCGAAAACAAAAGGGCCGCGGCGATGCAGAGATTGAAATATTGCAAGAGGGAAAGTCAGCGGGGGTCGCTGCCGACGCGCCGCTGGGAGCAGCTTTGGCACGGAGCATCGAACGTGTGACTAAAGTCTCACCACGCTTCGAGATGTGTCCCGGACTCTTGGAAATCCGCTTCTACGCTGACCGGGGGCTTGCAGCATACGCGTATGGGCCTGGCTTGTTGACCGTCTCCCATGGTCCGAAAGAATTCGTACCGATCGACGACGTGGTAAAGTGTTCCGCAGTTTATGCCTTGACCGCAATCGACGTCCTGAAACAGCGTTGAACCGGTGACGTGGCCGGCGGCGTCCAAGTAGATTGGTGTGGCTGTGTCCAGTCGCCCAAGGCGCTGGTGCGTTTCCATATGGTCACTTTCGTAACCCTTTCCCCCCATGACCCAAGTCTAATACCCATCCCAGCAGGGATATGATGGTCACAGCACTATAGATATCCAGTACTCTCAGAATTTTGCAATGAGGTTGGCACGGGCTCGTGTCGAATAAAGTCAAGCCGGGACTCTACGTCGCCTGGAAGACGGTGACGTACCGCAGCGTGATTATGGCGCTGCTCGGTGCGGCGCTGATCTTTGGCGCCGTTATGCACGAGGCGTTTCCGAAATTCACCGACTCGACGGTAAAGGCGGCCACGCAGATTTCCACGGGCTTGCTCGAAAAAGTTGCGGGCCTGGCGCCTCCGCTCAAGGGCCCGACGGTTGCGGTTTCGCGGCAGGCGCACTTCACCGCGCTCGATGGCACGATCCGGGTAAGGAAAGGCAACGGCAACAGCTGGATCAACGCGAACTACAACGTGCCGCTCGAAAAGGGCGACGTGGTGCAGACCGGCGCCGAAGGCATGGCAAAGATTGTTTTCAACGACGGCACCAACTACACCGTGAAACAGGATTCGCTGATCGTAATCGAAGAGAACTCGGCCAACGATCAGCAACAGACCAACGTGTCGGTAGCGGTCACGACCGGCACGGTGGACCTGACTACGGCGACCTATGTTCAGGGTTCGAAGTCGCAGGTGATTGTCGCGGGCGCGAAGGCTTCGCTCGCTCCGGATTCGGCGGCCATGGTGCACAATAATCCCAAGGACGATCAGCATGAAATCCTGGTAAAGAAAGGCAGCGGCGAAATCGAGCGGAATGGAGAAGTGGTTCACCTGTCGAACTGGGAAAAGGTGAGTTTCCAAAACGACTCGAAGACCATGGACCGGGCCACGGAAATCGGTCCGCCAACGCCAATTACGCCGGGAAACATGATGCCGGTTTTCATCAACGACGGGGAGAAGTCGAAGGAATTGGAGTTTGCCTGGACGCCCATGGCGAACGCCGCCGGATACCGGCTGCGCATTTCGCACAATCCGTATTTTTCGTCATTGTTGCTGGACCGGAAGGTGGAGACGCCGAGTGTGGTAGTGACCGGTCTGCCCGTCGGCGCTTACTATTGGTCCATCCAGTCCTACAATGCAGCCGGCAAGGAATCGGTGGAAAGCGAAAAGAATCGCTTTACCATCATTGTCAAGGCGAAGGAGAAAATAGAGCTGTCGCTCGACATCGATCCTTTTGTCCAGCACGGACACGTGATCGAAGTGACGGGCAAAACCGAGGCGGGAGCGCGCGTCATGGTGAACGGCAGGGAAGTCCCGATCGTCGGCGACGATGGTTCATTTCACTATTTCACGCCGCCCTTGCCGAACGGGGAAAACCTGATCACGGTCACGGCGCAGAATTCGAAAGGCGGGGTGAATACCCGCCAGGAGAAAGTGGTGATTCAGTAAGGATTCGATGGTTAGGCAATGTTCCGGAAGAATGTTCGGAACAATGTTCGCAAGGATGTTCGGAACAGCCGGTGCCCAGATGACAACCAGTTCTCCTGAACATCGAAGTAGAATGGAAGAAACGTAGAATAGAAGAAGCCAGGGGAGAGCGACTCACACGGAAACTGACGAAGGCCCAGATTCCAGGGTGAGACGAATTTCCGAGAGAGAGAAGTATTGCTATGTCAAACAACGGGTTTCATAACGGCTCATCGCGTTCGCACAATCTGCGTTCGCTCTTCAGCATGTTTTCGAGCGACCTCGCTATCGATCTCGGGACGGCGAACACGTTGGTGTATGCGAAGGGCAAGGGCATCGTTGTCAACGAGCCCTCCATCGTCGCGCTGAACAAGAACACCAACGAGGTGGAGGCCGTCGGCAAGGAAGCCAAGGAGATGCTGGGACGTACGCCCGGCAACATCGTGGCCATCAAGCCGATGAAAGACGGCGTCATTGCCGATTTCAAGGTCACCGAGAAGATGCTGAACTACTTCATCCAGAAGGCGCACAACCGCAAAATGCTGGTGCATCCGCGGATCGTGATCGGCGTGCCTTCGGAAATCACGCAGGTGGAAAAGCGCGCGGTGATGGATTCCGCCTATCGCGCCAGGGCCAGCGAAGTATTTCTGGTGGAGCAGGCCATGGTGGCAGCCATCGGAGCGGGGTTGCCGATTACCGAACCCAGCGGCAACATGGTCGTTGACATCGGCGGTGGTACCACCGACATTGCGGTAATTTCGCTCAGCGGCATCGTTTATTCGCGTTCCGTACGCATGGCCGGCAACCAGATGGACGAGGCCATCATGAACTACCTGAAGCGGAAATATAACCTGCTGATCGGCGAGCGCACCGCCGAGCAGATCAAGATTGAAATCGGTTCCGCGTATCCGCTCGACAAGCCGCTGACCATGGAAATCAAAGGCCGCAACCTGATCGAAGGCGTGCCCAAAACCATTACTGTAGATGACAGCGAAATCCGCGAGTCGCTTAGTGAATGCGTTTCGACCATCATGAATGCGATCCGCGTCGCGCTCGAACGTACGCCACCGGAACTCTCCGCCGATATCAGCGACCGCGGCATCGTGCTCACCGGCGGAGGCGCGCTGATCAAGAACCTCGACAAGCGCATCCGCGAGGAAACGGGATTGCCGGTCTCGATCGCCGACGATCCGCTCTGCAGCGTGGTGCTCGGCACCGGCAAAATGCTCTCGGACTTCAAGCTGCTGCGCAAGATTTCGATCGAGTAGAGCTGCGAGCGGCGAGCGACGAGCTGCGAGCGGGCAAACACACATGCCTCGCTTATTACAATCTCAGGACGACGGGTTCCCTGAGACCTGACAACTGAGACCTGAGACCTGCTGTTATGGACGTCCTCGGACGCTACCGCAACCTGATCGTGCTGGTGGGAGTGTTATTCGCCCAGGTACTGGGCTTGGCCGTGCAGGTCAAGCGAACGACCGACAGTGAATCGACGCGCTTGATCCGCATCTGGGCGGTCGGAGCGGTGACTCCTCTGGAAAAAGTGCTGAACTGGGCGCAAACCTCGACCGGCAACGTCTGGCGCAACTACTTCTACCTGCGCGGCGTGCGAGCCGAGAACCGCAGCCTCAAGCAGCAGATTGAGCGCATGAGTCTGGAGCAGGTGCGGATGAGCCAGGACGCCGATCAGGCGCGGCGTCTACAGGCGTTGCTTGGTTTCAAGGAACAGTTTATCTCCCGGACTATGGCGGCGCAGGTCATCGGATCGAGTGGCAGCGAGTTGTCGCGCTCGGTCTACATCGATAAGGGTTACAACGACGGCATCAAGCGCGACATGGCGGTCATTACCGCGGACGGCATCGTGGGCAAGGTGCTGAACGTGTACCGCTCCACTTCGCAGGTGCTCTTGATCAACGACCAGACCAGTGGAGTGGGCGCGCTCCTCGACAAAACGCGGCTGCAAGGCATACTGCGCGGTACGCCGTCGGGTGAAGTGGTAATCGAAAAAGTGATGAGCGACGAAACCGTGCCCCCGGGAGAACTGGTTCTCACCAGTGGCGGGGATGGCATTTTCCCCAAGGGCCTGCTGGTGGGCAAGGTGACAAAGGTTTCGCTGGGCAGTGATCTCTTTCTCAACATTCGCGTGCGGCCCGCGGCCGATCTCAGCCGGCTGGAAGAAGTGCTGGTGGTAACGAAGATTGATGAAAGACAGGCCGAGCCCGACCAGACGGGCGCAGCGCGCGCCGTCGATATCCTGGCCGAGCGCCTTCCGAGCGTTCCTTCCAAGCCGGAAAATGCCGAGAAAGGTGCCGCATCGGGGACTGCCGCGCCGGGGACTGTCGCACCGGGGACTGTCGCGCCGGGGACTGTCGCACCAACGACTACAGGCTCCGATGCCAAGCCCAAAGCCGCGCCCCCAGAAGCCTCCGCTAGCAGTGGCGCGGCCGCCGCGCGAAAAACGGCAATGCCCGCATCTTCTTCCGGAACTGGCTCCGGGACTGGGGCGACCGCAACCCCTGCCCCGGCTGTGAAAGTTTCCCCGAAGCCCGTGAAGGCCGCAGTCGAACCCAAACCGCAACCTGCCATAGAGGATAGCCCGCAATAACGTGGCCATAACTTACACATCGGGGGAACAGGTTGAGGTTTACCGTTTCAGTATTCCGGCGACGGTGCTGATTCCGCTGGGCGCCGTTTTCCTGCAGGCGTGGCTGCCGCTGCGGTTTCCTTTTTTCACGATCTTCGATCTTCCGCTGCTGGTGGTGATTGGTTTCGCGACGGCGCGGCGCAGTCAGCTGGCTGGCCTGCTCACGGGCGGCTTGATCGGCATTCTGCAGGACGCGCTGACCCATCAGCCCATTGGGCTCTACGGAATTTCGAAAACGGTGGTGGGATTCGGCGCGTCCTCGCTCGGGATCAAGCTGGACGTGGAACATGCCGGCGCTCGTTTCCTGCTTACGATTTTCTTCTATGTGGTGCACGAGGTTGTCTACTTCATGATTGCCCGCGGCCTGGTCGGGTTGCGCATGGAGTGGAGCTGGCCGCACGAATTCTTGTCGGGCGTGGCGAACGCCCTGATGGGCGTTCTCGTCTTCATGCTGCTCGACCGCGTCAAGCAGCGAACGTAGCGTAGGGACATCCGCCCCCGGCTGTCCAGGCGAGCGCAGCTCGCCTCGGTTTTCGTTTGTCCATCCTCACACTCAAGAGCGTGGCGGGGTTTCACCCCACCGGACAGCCGAGGGCGGCTGTCCCTACGTGAACATCGAGATGGCATACGCCAGCGCAGCCGCTGCCAGCGTGGCGAAGAAATTCACGGCTTGGTTGCTGATCCAGCCGCGCCGTTGCAGGGTGGCGCCGAGAATGCTGTCGATGAACATTCCGGCGAATCCGGCGGCCATCGGAACCCAGAGCTGGGCTTGAGGAAGCATCCCACCCACCGCTCCAACCGCCGCAATCACCAGACCGGCTGCCATGCCTGCGATGCTTCCGGGAATCGTGATGCCGCCGTCGGTCCCTGCTGGGACGCGTTCCCAGGTCGTGATCAGCCGCGCGCCGCGGTATTGCCCGATTTCGCTAGCCACGGTGTCCGTCGCCGCTTCGACCAGAGCGGCCAGCGTCGCGACCAACCAAACTCGATTTCCGGTGGCGCTGAAAACAACCGAACCGAGGGCAGCCACTGCCAGATTGGCCAGAATTTGCCACCCATTCCGGCCTTCGCGGCGCTCGGCGAGCCCGAGTGCCAGCTTACGGCGGTATCCCAGGCGGGTGGATACCCAGGTCATCAGAAACAGCGCTGCGAGCGTGGCGAAAGCGCTGGGGCCGAAGCCGGCAAAAAGCAGAAAACAGGCGAGACCGCCCGCCAGAGCTCCGGATCGATTGACGCCGCGCAGGACGCGCGCCAGCACCGCGAAGCCCAGCGTCACGGCGGCAGCGATTGCCAACCGCTCCGGGGATGACGCCCAGGCGTGCGCTAGATAAGGGTTCAGCATCATTGTGAGGGCAGCTTTCGGCTGTCGGCTCTCAGTTGTCAGTTATCAGTTGTCAGTTGTGAGTAAAATCTCACTCCCTGGCAACTGATAACTGATGACTGACAACCCGCAACGGACGGCTGGAGACTCACGATCCCCCTTCGATAACACTATATTCGGTGCCCGGCGGCAACCGACCGCGTCATGTAGTGCTTGACCTTTGGATTCGCCCGGTAATCTGGCGGCGGCAATCCCCACGGATTTAGGCTACACTTCTATACGCTTGGCGGGGTTCTGATTTCGTAGAACGCGGCTCGCCGCGTCTGCTGAGACGCGGGCAAGCCTCGTCTCCGCTTCGTTTCTGCAATGGGGTGAAACCAATGGCGTCCTCAGTCTGGTCTGGATATCTTACGTTCGGATTAATCTCGATGCCGGTGCGTCTGTTCTCGGGCGCGCGCAGCAGCGGCATTTCCTTCCACCAGCTTCACCGCACGGACCACCATCGGGTAAAGCAGCAGCTCATTTGCTCGCTGGACAACCAGGTCCTCGAGCGTAGCGATATCGTCAAGGGCTATGAGTATCGCAAAGACGAGTACGTCATCGTCGATCCGGAAGAGATCAAGAAGATCGAGCCGAAGACCGCAAAGACGATGGAGATCCTCGAATTCGTGAAGTCGAGCGAAGTCGATCCCGTGTATTTCGAGTCGTCATATTACATGGTTCCCGATGAAGCCGGCCGCCGCCCCTACGCGTTGCTGACCAAGGCGCTGGAGGAGAGCGAGTACGTCGCCATCGCCAAACTCACCATGCACAACCGCGAATACACGGTTTTCCTGCGCCCGCATGAAGGTGGAATGATGCTGCACACCATGTACTACGCGGAGGAGGTTCGCGTGGTCGAGTCGTTCGGCGCACCCGATGTGGAGATTAAAGAGGCGGAAATTAAGGTTGCCCATCAACTCATCGAAGCGCTGGCGGGCGAGTGGGATCCGGAGAAATATCACGACACCTTTCAGGAAAATCTGAAAAAGCTGATTGAGACTAAGCTGGAGGGCGGCGAAGTCCAGGCCGCCGAACCACCGAAGAAGCTGGCACCGGTGGTGGATCTGATGGCGGCGCTGAAAGAAAGCCTGGCCCAGACGAAGAAGCCAGCCGGGTCAGAAAAAGTTGCCCAGATGCCAGCCGCGAGCCAACCGAGGACACGCCGCGGGCGGGGGTGAATCCCCGCGAAGCAGAGCACCGACTGATTTCCCCTCTCGACCCGGTTCCCGATACAATATGCGTTTCCGCGCAAGATGCCTTTTACTACGGAGTTTGAATGAAGCGGTTTCTCTGGCTGGGGTTCGTGCTGTTTCTTTATATGATCTGTAGCGGGTGCGGCGAGACCTTCCGCCCGATTATCATTCCGAATCCTCCAACGTTTCCCAATCCGGCGGCAGCGCACACCGTGGTGACCATCAGCGATAACGGAACCTTTGTACCTGGCAGCGCCATGGTGATCGACGTCTCCGGCGACACGGACGTGAGCATCGCCAACGCGGACATCCATCCCGTTCACGCCGTGCAGCAAAGCGCCTCCGAGATCCTGGTCCTGAACCAGGCCGTGACCGAGGCCGGGACGGGAGAAGATGTGGCGACGACTAGTTGTCTTGTCCCATCTCCGCCTCCGCCCAATCCTGCTCAATATGTGTATGATGTGTGTCCCTCGATTACCAAGCTGAACTTCAGCAGCACGACTATCTTCAGCACCAACGCCATCAGTCTGCCGATTTATTCCGCGCCGAACTTCATGGCTGTTGCCCCGTCGGCTACTTTGGCGTATGTGACGTTGCCGACTTACCCGCCGGATCCTACCCAACCTCAAACCATTGTTCCCTCGGTCGGCGTGATCAATACCCAGAGCAACAACCTGGTGGCGACGATTCCGGTTGGCAACAATCCGGATGCCCTGGCCGTCACCCCCGACAATAGCAAGCTCTACGTGGCGAACCAGGGCGACAACACGGTCAGCGGCTTCAACACCCTCGACCGGTCATCGCGGACTGTCAACGGTTCGCTTACCATGCCACCCATCTGGTTGTCGGCGCGTTCCGACAGCCAGCGCGTGTATGTGCTGGAGCAGACAAGCGGAGTCCTCGCTTCGATCGATACCACAGCGACGGCTGGCCCCGACCCGCTGACCGAGTACCCCACCATCAACGTGCCCGGCGCCACCACGATGGTCTATGACAGCAATCTGAATCGGCTCTATATTCCGGGCGGACCGCAGCTTGCGATCGTCGATGTTTCGCAATCTCCACCACAATACCTTGCGGGAGGCCCGATCCCCACCTGCCAAGCATCGCCGTTATCAAAAAATTGCATTCCTACGGTCGCTCCCAGTTCGCGCGGCGCCTCGGACCCCTGCTCGTTCACCAGCGCGCAGACATTGACGGTCGTTGCCGTCGCAACCCTGCCAGATGGAAGCCGCGCTTATGTCGGGGCTTACTACGAAGACACGAACGACAACATCTGCCCGCAGGTGACGGTGATCGACGCCACGAACAACATGATCGAGATCCCCTCGATTGCGATTCCGGGATTTCCGGACGCGACCATCCAGACTTCCTCGTACTACGTTCCGGTCTGCGCCACGACGCGTTTCCGTTTTATGATGGCGGCCGGCGGCGACAGTTCCCGCGCGTACCTGTCCAGTTGCGATGGAGGAAATGTCAACATCATCGATACCTCCAGCGACACCTACATCGAGAATCTGCCCGCACCGGTTAGTAATTCACGCGCGCCGATTCCGCCGAACCCGCTGAACCCGCCGCAGAATCCAGTGTTTTTGATTGCCGGTCCGTAACATAGTGTCCTGAAGTTCGTGGCACAAATCCAAAAATGGGAACGCAGGTAGCGAACTGCGCGTTGATAGGGTGGGATGAGTTGCAGTGTCGAGCGACTAACGACTAACGACTAACGACCGAGTCTCTCTATCCCGCGACGGCAGCGGATTCCAGCGTCCGGCGGCGGTGATAGCGCAGCGCTACATTCATGAAGACGTTTCCGCTGGAAGTATTGAAGCACATCACCAGGGCTTCGGTATCTTCACTGCTTTTGCTGCCCTGCTCGGAAGTGTGCAGGGTTGGGGGGTGAACGCGAAAGTGAAATCCCTGGTCGTTGAGCGTGGTGACGGAGTTGCCAATGATCTGGTTGGCCAGCTCACAGACCGCCTCGCGTACCAGATCCTCGTCGGTCTCAGATACTTCGACGCCGGCCAGACGGCTGGCGAGCTGCAACGCCGCTCCCAGGTCCACATCAAAAATGATCCGCCCTTCGATTTCGCCCGTGAGATTAACCTCGGCGGCAATCCCTTTCCGCCGGTACGCCTCTTGTTCCATGCTCAAGTTCTCGATGGAAATGGGCGACTCCAGCCCCTGCGCCAAAACGGCGTCGGCCGAGTTAATGAAAGGCTGAATCAGTTCCATGCGCATGACTAGGCTCCAGCTCCGGCGCCGCGCGTCGTCGTTCCGTCGTCATGCATTACGTACTTGATGACTTCATAAAGAACTTCCGGCTTCACCGGTTTCTGCACGAAGTGGCGGGCACCCCGCTGCAAGGCGGCCACGATATTCTCCTGGTAGCCGACCGACGACACCATTACGATGCGGGCGCTGGGATGGTCGCGCACGATCTTTTCCGCCGCTTCGATGCCTTCCATCTGCGGCATGGTGATATCCATCAGAACGATGTCGGGTGTGAGCCGTTCGTACTCGCTGATCGCCGAAACGCCGTCGCCCGCCTCGCCGATTACCTGTCCGCCGAATGTTTCCACCATCCGGGCCAGGTTCTTGCGGGCGAACACAGAGTCATCCACGATCAGATAGCGCACCGGCTGTCCGTCCTCGCCCCGTTTTATGGGCGCAAACTTTTCCATGACACTCCTCCACAACTATCACTTAATCACGATCTACGCACTTTCGATAGATAACTCTAGTTACTTCCGGCACTGGTTGCCCTCTTAACTTCGGTGGTGTCCCCCCGGCCGCGGTCGGGCGCGCATTGTGCCCGCAAAATACCGGGCAGATCCTGGAGGTCCGCGATGCGCATCGCGTAGCCCCGCTCGATGGCCGCCTTGGGCATGCCGAAAACCACGCATGTCTCCTGACTCTGCACCACGGTGAATCCCCCGGCGGCCCGGATCTCACCCAGACCGGCTGCCCCGTCTTCTCCCATGCCGGTCATCAACACGGCCATGGCTTGCGGACCAAATTCCGCGGCTACGCTGCGGAACAGCACGTCCACCGAAGGACGGTGCCCGTTCACCGGGGCCTCGTCCACCAGCACCGCCACGTTGCCCAGTGGCAATATCTTCACTTTCATGTGCCGGTTCCCCGGACAAATCAGCGCTCGCCCGGCTACCAGCAAGTCGCCGGATTGCGCTTCCTTCACCCGGATGGGGCAGCTCTCGTCGAGCCTCTTAGCAAACAGTTCCGTGAACCCGTCCGGCATATGCTGCACCACCAGGATGCTGCCCGAAAATTCCACCGGCAGCTGCGAAAACAGATATTGCAAGGCATTCGGACCGCCGGTGGAAACGCCGATGGCGATGATGTGCGTCGGCGCGACGGGTCGCAGCTTGCGTGGCCGCTCCCCGGGTTTGTCCTCCGGCAGGAACTGCGTCTGCACCCCGGCGCTCTGCGCCGCGGCGTGGATTTTCCTGATCAACTCGGCGGCAATTTCGGGCATGCGCGCGGACACATCCTTGGGCTTGGCCACGAAATCAAACGCGCCGAGCGCCAGCGCTTTGAGCGTGATCGACGCCCCAGCTGTGCTATGCGAGCTGACCACGATCACCGGCAGCTGCCAATGCCGCATGATTTCTTTCAGCGTGTCGATCCCATTCATCCCGGGCATCTCGAGGTCGAGCGTCACCACTTGCGGCGACAGGTCCTCGATTTTCTTCAACGCAAAATGGCCGTCCATCGCCGTGCCCACCACCTCGATTGAGTCATCCCGTTCGAGGATATTGGGAATCAGTTTGCGCATCAGAGCCGAGTCATCCACCACCAGGACCCGCACCTTTTTCATGCCTGGCCCCCTGCCGTGCCGCGTGCCCGCACCTCACCAGTCGCGATTCCACCACCGCTCGCCGCTGCTGGTATGACACTCGACAGCAGACCCGCCATCCGCGGGCCGGCAGCATCGGCTCGCCCGCGCGTGAAGCGATCCATCAGGGCGATCATGTTCAGGATGAGCACCACTCTTCCATCGCCCAGAATTGAAGCCCCGCTCACCAGGTCGGTCGCGATCGACTGGTCATCGAGCGCCTTGATGACCAGCTCTTCTTCGCCCTCCAGTTCGTCGACGATGACACCAAACTTGCGGTCCCCGCTGTTGATCACCAGCACGAAGACCTTACGTCGCGCCGTTTCCGGCCCACTCGGGGGCTGCGAGCCGAGGCGCAGCAGAGGCAACACGTCGTTGCGCAGTTGCAGCACGTCGTAGTGCTCCACCTGATGGATATTTTCTTCCATCGTGCGCGCGATCTCCGCCACCGCGTTCAGCGGCAGGGCATAGAGCCGCTGCTCCACCCGGAACATCAATGCCCGGATAATGGCCAGCGTCAGCGGAAGCCGCAGACGGAAGGTGGTGCCCCGTCCCCGCGCCGTTTCGATCTGCACCGTTCCCTTCAGGCGTGCCAGCACGCTCTGCACTACATCCAATCCCACGCCGCGGCCCGAGAGTTCGGTGATTTCTTCCGCGGTGGAGAATCCCGGCTGCAGGATCAGATCCAGAGTCTCCGTCTCGGTCAGACGGGCTGCCTGCTCGGCTTTCAGCAATCCCTGGGACAGCGCGCGCTGCCGGACTTTTGCCGGATCAATGCCGCGCCCATCGTCAGAAACCTCGATGACCACCTGGTTTCCCTGGTGATAAGCGCCCAGCCGCAACGTTCCCTGCGGCCGCTTGCCGGCGCGAACCCGCTCCTCGGCGGTCTCAATGCCATGGCCGATGGCATTGCGCACCATGTGGGTCAGCGGCTCGGCGATCGCATCCAGAATGCTTTTGTCGAGATCGGTTTGCCCACCCCTGACCATCAGCTCGACTTCTTTCCCGCACTGCAGCGCGACGTCCCGCACCATGCGCGGGAACCGGCGGAACAGCTGATCGACCGGCACCATGCGAATCTTCATGACCGAGTGCTGCAGGTCATTTAAAACTCGCCCCTGGAATGCCATGGCATCGGAGAACTTTCCCCGCAAGACATCTTTCGGGAAGCGTTGTCCAAATTCCAGCAGCGTCTGGTGCAACATCGATTTCGCCAGGATCAGTTCACCGACCAGATTGAGTACGCTGTCGATTCTTTCCGCATCCACGCGCAGCAGGTTGTCGGGGCCGCCCGGCACAGCGGGCGACGCGGCCCGTTCCACGGTCGCCGGCGCATCATTTTCGGCAAGGCCGTCAGCGACGCCGGCAGCCGCAGGCGACGCGGCCTCGTCCTTGCCTTCAGCATCGGCACCGGAAACCGGCGGGAGCGCGTGCGACGGCGCTTCGGCGCGCAAGGGCTTGACTCGAACATTCAGCGCGATCGTTGGAATACTGCACTTCGTCCGGATCTGCTCCGTCGATCTTTCCGATGCGAGCGCCGCTTCAACGCGATCCTTGGCCTCGACACTGCCTTCGACCGGATAGAAAGCCAGCACCTCGCCCAGTCCGGCAAGGGCCAACTGGATCATCTGGCGTCCGGCGATGGGCATAGCGCACTGTGGGTCCAGCTGCACCACCACGTGATGAACGTGCTTGCCCTCCGCCACCGCTCGGGTGATCGCCAATTGCTCATATTCCGACCAGCGGCTGGTTTTCGCGGCGGCTTTCTTTTTCTTTGCTTTGACCGCGCCGCCCGGCGCCGAGTGTGCCAGACGGGCAATGTCCGCGCGCAAAGACTGGATGCTGGGAAGTTTCGTCCCCTTCCGATACGCCTCCAGCAAGGCCGCAAACACGTCGGCCGCCCGCAACGCGATCTCGGGAACCGAAGCCGCCGCTGCCGTGTTCCCGAGCGTCAGCACCTCCTCGAACTCATGGGACAGTTCGCTGAGTTCCCGGAAACCGCAGGCGGCCGCGTCCCCCTTCAGCGTGTGCACCGTCCGCCGCAGGCTGCGGGCGGTCTCCGTATCGCCGGGCGATTTCTCCAACTGCATGGCTTCGTCGTTCAGCTTCTGGACGAGTTCCCCCGCGCTTTCGAAGAACAGCTGGCGGAGTTCGGTCATCCGGTCCTCGGGGGGAACGGTCACACTTGCACCTCGACTCGCTGGTACGCCGTGCCGCTGTTGTGATGCACCATCTGAAATTTTTCGGTCAGCCCCAGCAGGCTTTCGGCGTGGCCGACAAACAGGTATCCCTGGGGATTCAAGCAACGATAAAACTTCTCGACCAGCCGCTTCTGCTCGGCTTCGTCGAAATACATCATCACGTTGCGGCAGAAAATGACGTCGTTGCGCTGGGGCAGGTATTCGGTCTTCAGATTGTGAAAGTCGAAATGCACCAGTTCCTTGACGTTCTTCTTCACCGCATAGCGGTTGCCCACTTTGTCGAAGTAGCGCAAGCGGTAGCCATAGTCGACTCCCGACATCTGGTGCTCACCGTAGGAGGCGTCCTGCGCCGCGCGCAGAACCGAATAGTTGATGTCGCTGGCCAGTATTTCGACTCGCCAGGGCGGCGGTACCAGGGGCTTCGGAAGCGGCGATTCGAACGGCAGAGGATTGCGCATATAGTGGTACGACAGCGCATCGGCCACCAGCATGGCCATGGTGTAGGGTTCCTGTCCCGTGGAACAGCCCGCGCTCCAGATTCTCACGCTGTAATCCCGGCGCTCCTGTTTGCGCCGCAGAATATCTTCCATCACGTCTCGCTGAAACAGGTCCAGCTGGGCCTTGTTCCGGAAGAAGCTGGTCTCATTGACCGTGAGGTTTTCCAGCAGGCGCGACAGCTCTTGTTTCCCCTGCTGGCTGATGAGCAGGCGATAGTAGCTGTAGAACGAATCCAGTTGGCACTCCTTCAACCGCCGCTGCAAACGGTCCTGGAGGAAGGGCGTGCGCCGATCGTCGAAGTGCATGCCGCACTCCTGGTAGACCAGCGCTTGCAGGAGTTTCAATTCCGCGTCGGTGAGTGCGGGTATTTCGCTCGTGTTCATGTGGGCTCGGTTTTTCTTGCTACTTTCCGGCCGAGGCGGTCTTGGTTATGGTTGCTGTTCCTGTCCCCGCCTTGCCACTACCGGCCGCAGCCGGTTTTTGTGCCAGCTTTTCTGCCGACGCTTCGTTTCCCAGCTCGCGCGCCGCTAATACCTTGCTGATATCGAGCAGAATGATCAGCCGTCCGCGGTACTTGCCCAAGCCCGTTACACAGTCCAATCCGCCTTCCTGCATCATGGCGGGCGCGGCTTCGATGTCGCTTTCGGGAATTTTCAGGACCTCCGACGCCGAGTCCACAATCATGCCCGCCAGCCGGCCCCGGTGTTCCACGACCAGAATGCGGCTGCGCCGGTCGAGTCCGGAGGACGGCTTCCCGAATCGTTTCCGCAGATCCACCACTGAGACAATCTTGCCGCGCAGGTTGATCACGCCTTCCAAATAATCGGGCGCGTCCGGCACCGCAGTGATCTCCGGCACGCGGACGATCTCATGCAGCGATGTGATGGGCACGCCGTAGGTCTCGCGGCCTACGCGGAAGCCCACAATGTGTGTTTCACGGCTCATGGATGGAATTCCTCAACGAGATCCCGCCGCCGCCGTCCGGGCAGCGTTCCCGTTCCCCGGCCTGCTGTCATTCGTCCGGTCGTTCGTCCTATCGTTCGTCCGGTCGTTCGTCCTATCGTTCGGACGCAGCGCAAAACGATCCATCGAATCCAGCAGGCCCCGCGACATCTTTGACATCTGGTCGGAGGAAGCGGCCAGTTCGGTGGAACCCGATGTGTTGGACTGCACCAGTTCGCGCATGCGCTCCATGGCCTGCACTACCGCCTGGGCCCCGGAAGCCTGTTCTTCCACCGCCGAGTTGATCTCGTGCGTGATTTCGTTCAAGCGCGTGGTGGCGCGCGCGATCTGCGACGAGCCGTGCGACTGCTCGTTGGTGGCGGCGCCGATTTCCTGCGCGAACTTATACACCTCGGTCACCACGTTCGAAATTTTTCGCAGCGCGGCATTCAGTTCCTGTCCCAGATTCAGTCCTTCGTTCACGATCGTCGTACTCTTCTCCATGTTTTCGACCGCTTTGCGCGCTTCCTTCTGGATGCTCCCGATCAGCTCGGAAATCTCCTTGGTGGACTGCGCGGATTTCTCCGCCAGCTTCCGGACTTCATCCGCCACCACCGCGAACCCGAGGCCGTGCTCGCCCGCCCGCGCCGCTTCGATGGCGGCATTCAAGGCCAGCAGGTTGGTCTGCTCCGCCAGATCGTCGATCACTTCGATGATTTTGCCGATGTCGTCCGCCCGCGTCCCGAGCGAGTCAATGATCTCGCCCGAAGAGCGGATCGTGGTATTGATCCGGTTCAGGCCGTCGGTCGCCTTTTCCATGGTGCCGATGCCGCTGTGCACCTCTTCCCGCGAACGGTTCGAGATATCGAGCAGAACCTTGGCCGTATCCGCGACCCGCTGGATCGAGGTCACCATCTGGTCGATGGAGGCCGAGGTTTCGCTGACGCTCGAGGCCTGCGTCTGCGTGCTCTTCACCATGTTCTGCACGTTCACGCTCATTTCGTGCATCGTGCTGGTCACTTCATCAATGGCCGAAGAAGTCTGCAGGCTGTTCCTGGCCGACTCGTCGGAAGCGCTGGCCACCTGGGTGGAAGCGCTGGCCACCTGGGAGGCAGCGTCGCGCACGTTGCGCACCAGCCCGCGCAGGCCTTCCACCATGCGCGTGAATGCGTTCGCCAGCGTGTCGTTGGCCGAGCGGGGACGGACTTCGACCGCCAAGTTGCCCCCGGCGATGGCTTCGGAAACCGCGGCCATTTCCCTCAGGTACTTCACCATCGAGTCGAAAGTCCTGGCCAGTTGCCCGATCTCGTCCTGGCCGTGAGTGTCAACATTGTGATCCAGATCCCCGGACTGGCCGATCTGGTCCGCCACATGAATCAAGCGGCTCAACGGCCCTGTGATCCCGGTGGCAGTCCGGTAGGCAATGACTATGCCCAAGCCCAGAGCGAACAGGGAACTGATCACCGCAATCAGAATCGTAGCCGTCGCTGCCAGTTCATCGGAGTGGCGCCGCTCATCCAGCAGTTTGCGGTTCTCACGGTCGACATCATCCAGCACCTCGCTCGAATGCGAGACCCAGGAATTCGGATCCTTTTGCAGATAGAAAATCTGCAGTTCGGCAACCGTCGCATTGCCGCTATCCACGGCCCGGCGCTTGTCCACCAGCGGGTTGGCGAACTCGGTGCCCCAAGCCTGCTCCAGCCCCTGCACTTTTTCCAGACTGCTTCGCTGTTGCGCGGAATTCGCCAAGTCCTGGGCATGATGCAGGGCGTCACTCAACTGATGTTCGCCGTCATTCATTTTCTCCACGTCCCGGGTGTCTCCGCTGAGCAGGTAGTTCTGCAGGTGAAGCCGGTTCTGCATCATCTGGAAGCGGACCGACGAGGTAACCTCGGTCATGTTGATCGAACGTTGCGCCGCCGCCTTGGTCTCATGCTCGCGTTGCACCGCGATCAGGTTAATGGCCAGCAGCACCAGAACCGTCCCTAGAATGATGCCGAAACTTATATACAGCTTTTTTCCGATATTCATACTCCAACCTTCCTCAGCCAGCGCTTCGGGCCCTGCGCCCTTTACTGAGTGGGATCAAAACGGAACACCACAATCCCAGTTGACTCTGCCGTACCAGCCTCGTAACGCCACTTCTTGACCGCATCCAGCGCCGCGTCCGCCAACACCGGATGCCCACCAACCAACTTTGCGTCCTTGATCGATCCGTTGGCAGCAACCGTGACCTGGATCCTCACCACGCCGCTGATGTGCATGCGCCTTGCCAGTTCCGGGTACGACGGCGCTACCTTGCTCTTTGCTTTTCGAGCGATTTCTTCCTGCCCCCAACTAAGGGGAGCGTTGATCGCGATCCATCCGCCCATCAGCAGCAGACCCACCGCGAACACACGATTCAGGGCTTGCATTGACACAGTACCTCCCTTGTTTTGCATTTACCTTATATTCGTGCAAGGACACACCAGCGCATACCAAAAGTTCTTCCTCTGCATTACTTTGGTGCTCTCTAAGCGATGAAGAATCGATCCTTAGCGATCGGGTGGTCGGATCATCGGGTGATCTAAAGGCTTCGCTTCTGAACTTCGATTGCCCGATGGCTCGATCACCAAATGACCGATCACCCGATTCCAGAATGAGACGCCAGTATCACTTTGGTGCCGTTCACAAGTCGGCACTGCCCCCCTCATATTCCCTTGACTCAATTTGAGAATCAAGCGTACGTTTTATATGTAATTCAATTGTTTTCAATCGCTTAGCTTAGCGAGTGGTGTGCACTGACAACCCACACAGGAAATTCGGGGTCCGGCGAAGTGTCTCAGTCTGACGAGGCTTTCCAGAGGCTTCTCTTGGAGCTCTCCCGGGCCGCCTTTCAGAGCAGCGATCCGAGCCATCTCATCCTATCCTTCTGCGCCCTCACTCGCGCCTTCTTCCATGCCAGCGGCGCCTACTTTTGGAGTTGCTCCTCCGATGGTGAGCTCATCGGAGCCGAAGCCGACGGCGACCAGGCCGAGTCCTTTCGTGGCATGCACCTGCGCGCCGGTGATCCATCCATCGCCACTGAAGCGGTTCAGCGCCGCCGCCCCTTCTTCCTCAACCGCGTCGACATCGCCCGTTACCCCTGGCTGACCGAATGCCACGCGCATGCCGCCATGGCCGCGCCTCTGCTGGTTTCAGGAGAAGTGGTCGGCGCCATCGCGTTCGTGCAGAGTGCGTCCGATGCCGGCTTTGACGATGAGGCCGTGGCCAAAGTCACCATCTTGGCCGCCCAGCTCGGCACCGCGCTCGAAGCCCTGCGCTTGAACCAGCTTTCCCGCGAAGAACGCCGCCGCGCCAGCATTCTGGTCGAAGTCGCCACCGCACTGCATGGCTTGCCCGACACCGCAGCGGTTATGGAGAATATCGCCGACCGTCTCCGCGTGCTACTGCATTCGCCCGCCGTGCTCGTCCTTGTTCAACAGGAAAAGGTCCAACAGGAAAAGGTTCAACACGAGAAGGCCCAACACGAGAAACGGTTCCAGTTGCAGGCGGTATCGACCGAGGCCCCGAAGCTCGCCCGCTCCATCCGTTCGCGTTTCGAGAAGAACGACCTCCGCTCTTCGCTCGAGATCGCCACCCGCGCCGTCGCCGCCGGCGAGCGCATTACGGTGAGCATCGACGGCGCCTCTCATTTCGGAGAAGATTCGCCGTCCGGAGTTCTCATCGCGGCGCCCTTTCGCACCTCGCGCTCGCACGGTGCGATTCTGGTCTACCCCCGTTCCGCCAACCCGTTCACCCAGGAAGACAAAACCTTGGTTTCAGCCCTGGCCGGCTTTGGCGCGGTCGCCATCGCCAACGCCGAGTTGTACGGCATGGCGCGTGCCCAGGCCCGCGAACTCCACGAAATCCTCGAGATTTCCTTCGAACTCGGTTCCGCCGGAAAACTCGACGAGTTCATGCAGACCTCGGCGGTCCGTGCCGCCAGTTTCCTCGGCTTCCAGCGCTGCTTCATCGGGCTCCTCGAGGAGGCCGCCTTCCACATTCGATGGGGAGTGGAGAACGGAGTGGCTCGTCCCCTCGATATCCCGCTCAGCGACGGCGTCGCGACCCGCACGCTAAGGCAAAAAAATGTGTTCGTCACCGAAGACGCCGGCAAAACTGCGGGCGCGAATTTAGATTTCATTGCTGCTTTCCATATCCGCCAACTCCTCGCCGTACCCTTGCTCGGTTCGAATGGCGATGTGCTCGGGATGTTCGGAGTGCTCGACCGCATCGAGCCGGGGCCGATCAACGACGAAGACGTCCGCCGCGCCCGCGCTCTGGCCGCGCAAGTTGCCATCGCTCTCGAACTTACCCGCATCTGCCCGAATTCACGCGTAACTTCGCGCTTCGCGCGGCGGGCCTGCTGGGAGGCGGCTCCGTTGCCCTCAGCCTTTTCCAGACTTCGGAGCTGGATACGGTCCTGATATGCGGCGGCGCTTCCGAAGTCGGCGCTTCCGAAGTCAACGATAAGGCGCTGCTCCGCCGCTTCAATCAGGCGCTCAGTGTGGCCCTGCCGAAATACCCCACCGATGTCGCTTTCGCCCCGGCCAGCGATATGCTGGGAGCCGACCTCGCCTCCAGTCTGGGATGGGCCGATTGCACACTGGTCCGGCTGGCCAGTTCCTCGGGGGAACTCATCGGCGTTCTTTGTCTCGCCGACCGCGGCGCCGCGCCCGCTATCGAAGATCACCAGTTGCTGCGCGCCATCGCCGGCCATGCCAGCGTCGCTCTGGAGAATGCCTGCCTGTTCACCCGCATGCAGCAGGCCAACCGTCACTGGCTGGAAGTCTTCGATGCCATCAGCGACTTCATCGTGGTCCACGACGAGCAGCACAACGTTCTCCGCGTCAATCGCTCCTTGGCCGATTTCGTGGGCATAGCCCCCGACCAGTTGGTCGGCGTCAACATGCGGGCGCTCGACGCCCTTTCCACCGGCGCTTCGCCGCACTCCTGTCCCTTCTGCCGCAGCGGCGAGGGTCTCGACGAATACGTTCATCCCGTCCTCGAACGTACGTACCTGATTTCCACCTCGCGCATTCATGCCGCCAGCCAGGAGCCCCCATCGCGCGGGTTTGGCGCGATGGGGATGAGCAGCGCGCAGTTGCAGACCGTGCACGTACTCAAGGACATCACCGACCGGCGCGAAGCTGAGCGCCGCTATCGCGAACTGTTCGACAACACTCAGGAAGGAATCTTCTTCTCTACGCCTCAGGGCTGCTTCGTGGAAGTCAATGATGCACTGGTTCGCATGCTCGGCTATAGCAGCCGCGAAGAGGTCATTCAGCTCGACATTCCCACCGAAGTTTATTTTTCTCCACGGCGGCGCGAAGAACTTGTGGAGCTGTTTGACCGCCAGGGCGGTCTACGCAATCAGGAAGAAATCCTCCGGCGCAAGGATGGATCGCCCGTCCACGTCTTCATCAACTGTTTCGCGGTGCGCGATCCCTCGGGCAACATCCTGCAGTACCGCGGCCTCATGCTCGACATTAGCGGCCTCCGCCAATCGCAAACCGAGCTGCAGAAAGAGCGTGATTTCTCCAGCAAAATTCTCAATCATACCCAGAGCCTGATTCTGGTCACCGACACCGAAGGCGTGATCAGTTATGCCAACCGGCGCTGGAGCGGTCTGGGCTTTCAGCAAAACCAGATCCTGACGCATCCCTTGCCTGAGCTCTGCGCCCCCCCGCGCCGCGCCGCGCTCCGCGAAGCGTTGGGCGCCGTATCGCGCGGCCAACAGGTCGATAATTTCGATCTGCCCCTGATTCGCGGCGACGGCGTCAGCGCCCAGTTCTCCGTCAATCTGAGCCCCATCAGCGGCGAAGACGGCCGGGTGAGCAGCATCGTCGTGGTCATGACCGACGTCACCGACTCCGCCATGCTCCGCTCCAAGCTCATGCACGCCGAGAAAATGGCTGCCGTTGGACAACTGGTTTCCGGCGTTGCCCACGAAGTCAACAATCCCCTCACCGCCATCCTCGGATTCACCGACCTCTTGATGGAAAACCCCGAGCTCCCCGAAAGCGCGCGCCACGATCTGCGCGTGATTCTGCAGGAAGCGCAGCGGACCAAGCAAATCGTGCAAAACCTGCTCAGCTTTGCCCGCCAGATGCCGCCGCAGCGCCAGCCCGTTCAGCTCAACTCCATCCTGCAACGCACCGTGCACTTGCGTTCTTACGACTTCATCAGCCACGGCATTCAGGTGGTCGAACGCCTCGACGATTCATTGCCCGCAGTCATAGGAGACTCTCACCAGCTCCAGCAGGTGTTTCTCAACATCCTGAACAATGCTTACGATGCGGTCCGCGAAAGCTCGCGGGCCGCCCGCATTGAGGTCATAAGCGCCCGCGCCGGCTCTTTCGTTGAGATTTCTTTTCGCGATAACGGCATCGGCATCGCCGATCCCGAACGTATTTTTGATCCCTTCTTTACCACCAAAGACGTCGGCAAGGGTACTGGATTGGGCCTGAGTATTTGCTATGGCATTGTCCGCGAACATGGCGGCGAAATTGTTTGTCACAACAACCTGGACTCTGAAGGAGCGACTTTTACCGTACGCCTCCCGGTGGCATCCGAGACGGCATCCTTTGGAGCAGTTGCAGGAGTGGATCTCAAATGACGCAAACTGGAACTAAACCCGCTTGTGCGCCAGTACTGTTGATTGAAGACGAGCCAGCCGTCCTGGCTTTGGTACGCGCCGTCCTGGAGGGTCACGGATACGCCGTCGTTCCGACCGAATCCGGCGCCGAGGCCCTGCGCCTGCTCGAGGCCGGCGATTTTCACGGCGTCGTCTCCGACATGCGCACCCCCGGAGGCGTCGATGGCGCCCAGGTCTATGCCTGGATCGCCGCCCATCGCCCGGAACTCGCCTCCCGCCTGGTTTTCATCACCGGCGATATCGCCAACGAGGAAACCGCTGCCACGCTGCGCCGCACCGGCGCGCCCTGCGTGGAAAAGCCGTTTCGTGTCCATGACTTCATTTCCGTGGTCGAGCAGACCATGGGCAGGGCCGCTTCATGACTCAGAATTTGACGAAGGACGACTTCCGCATCCGATTGTTGATTGTCGATGACGAGCAGACCATCCGCCGCCTCTGCATGACCGTCGGCGATTCGCTCGGCTTCTTCTGCCTCGAAGCCGAGAGCGGCGACGCCGCCCTCGCCCTGATCGAGGAACAGCCCGTGCACATGGTGCTCACCGACATGGTCATGCCGCGCATGTCTGGAATCGAATTCCTGGAGCAGGTTAAGCGCTCCCACCCCCGCATCGAAATCGCGGTCATGACCGGCCACGGATCGGTCGAAACTGCGGTGCAGGCGATGAAGCTCGGCGCCTACGATTACATTTCGAAGCCCTTTGCGCCGCTCGATGAACTCCGCCTTTTTCTGCGCCGCATGGCCGACAAGGTCCGCCTCGTGGAAGAAAATCTCTACCTCCGCGAACGCTCCGAAACCGAGACTTCACTCCACGGCATCATCGGTAATTCCCCCGGCATTCAGAACGTCTTGCGCCTCATCTCCCGCCTCAAAGACACGCGCACTCCAGTCCTGATTTCCGGCGAAAGCGGAACCGGCAAAGAACTGGTTGCCCGCGCGCTTCACTTTCGCGGAACCATGGCAAATCTTCCCTTTGTGGCCGTCGACTGCGGATCGCTCGTCCCCACCCTCATCGAAAGCGAATTGTTCGGCTACGAAAAAGGCGCCTTCACCGGCGCTCTTCGTTCCAAGTCGGGCCTGTTGCAATCGGCCGATACCGGAACTATTTTTTTCGACGAAGTCGGCGAACTTCCGCTCGAGATGCAAGCCAAGCTGTTGCGCTTTCTCCAGGAGAAAGAAGTGCGCCCCGTGGGCAGTAATCAAAAGGTCAAAGTGGACGTGCGCATCATGGCCGCCACCAACCGCGATCTCGACACCGAATACCAGAAGGGAACCTTCCGCAAGGATCTCTATTTCCGCCTCAACGTCGTCACCATTTCTCTGCCTCCCCTGCGCGAGCGCCGCTCCGACATTCCCATCCTGGCAGCGTGGTTCCTCGATCGCCTCACTCCCGGACGCGGTGTCCAGGTCTCCGGCAACGCCATGAAAGCCATGCTCGCGTACGACTGGCCCGGCAATGTCCGCGAACTGGAGAATTGCCTGGAGCGCGCCGTCGCTCTCGGCGATCAGCGCGTCATCGACGTCAACGATCTTCCTCCCGCGATCGCGCGCGCGGAAGTCCAAGCCGAGCCGCTCGATTCGCCCGAATTCTCCGGCACCGACCTCGAAGATATCGAGCGCGCCACCATCGAGCGCGTCTTTTCCCAAGTCAAGGGAGACAAGGCTCTGGCTGGCAAGATGCTAGGCATAAGCCGTGCCACCCTTTATCGCAAACTCAAACGCTACAACATCGGCGCCCGCGAGGAGCCTCCGCAATCGACCACCTTGCAGTAAATTGCTCGTGTGGGGACGGGCTCTGCTCCGTCCAAGGTTGCGTAGGGAGGGACGCCCCATAAGCGCTAACTTAAGGATTTGTTGTTTCCGGTTTGCCCGTGATCCGGGAGGAGCCAGGGAGCGACCGGCAATAATCACGAAATTGCTACCGCGATGAAGCAGGAAACTACTCGTGTAGATTGTTTAACCGCTGGCGCCAAAGGTCAATCGCATCCTGCCGGTTGGCTTCGGTCGCGATCTGCAAGGCGAGGTTGGCAACATCTTTTTGCGGGTAAAGTCGAATCACTCCCCAACCCCCCGCGGGTTCTAATTTGTAATTGAAGTAGTCGTCCGCGGTGGAAAGCGCGAGATCGGTATTTCCCTCTCGCCAGTAGGCGATCTCTAACCAATGCATCGCAATGCCCTTATCAGAAATCGCCCCACCCACCAATCCCACGGCCTCTTCCCCGCGGTCCTGGTGGAAACGCTCGATAATGTTGTCGCACGACTGGGATGCGAACATAGTAGCTCGTTCCGTGTCTTTCCAATCGTTTTCATGGGAGTACGTTTCGGCTAGCTGCAGATAGAGTGAGGTTAACCTCGGATCGTATTCACCGGCCGTGGCCCGAAGATCGTCAATCATGAGCTGGGTCGTCTGCACTGCCTCCGGGTAGCGATGCATCCCCGAAAGACAGTAAGCGATCTTGCGGCGAACTTGCAGCAGGGAGGACTGCTTCGTGGCTGTCAAGTGCTGGGAGAATTGTTCCGCGCTCTCGTATTCGGCGAGCGCGGCTGCGGGCTGGCCGGCCTCCAGCCGGTCTCCTTCTCGGAGCGCGGAATTCACCAGGTCGGCATAAGCTCCTTCCGCTTCTGAATTGCATCCCGATGCTTCGCAGAGGCGGGCAATCTCCTGCCGGGATTTTTTCAAGGACGCATACTGATCGGGAGTCGGTTGATCGGTGGATCGTTCCGCTTCGCGGAAACTATCAAGCGCCTGACTGTACTGGGCGTCTCTAATGGCTCTCGTGCCTGCATCGAACAAAGACCGGAATTTTGCCTGGTTGACCGACTTGTATTTCTCCTCCTGACGCGCAACTTCTTCTTGCGGAGAGCGCGGTGAAGTCAC
>JBEKYF010000016.1:0-58610 GCA_049511255.1 Terriglobales bacterium
CTCGTGACCGGTATTCATGGCCTGAAGCATGTCGAAGGCTTCTTCGCCGCGCACCTCGCCCACCACAATGCGATCGGGACGCATGCGCAGGCTGTTGATGACGAGCTGGCGCATGCGGACCGCACCTTTGCCCTCGATGTTGGGAGGGCGGGTTTCGAGACGGACCACGTGTTCCTGCTTGAGCTGCAATTCGGCCGCGTCTTCGATGGTTACGATGCGCTCGGAATTCGGGATGTATCCGGAAAGAACGTTCAAAACCGTGGTTTTGCCGGCGCCCGTTCCTCCGGAAATGAGCAGGTTGAGGCGGCCCTTGACCATGGCCGAGAGCAGTTCCAGCATGGGCTCGGTCATGGTTTTGTTGTCGAGCATGTTGCGCGCGGTCAGCGGATCGCGGCCAAAGCGGCGGATGGAGAGGCAGGCTCCGTCGAGCGCCAGGGGCGGAATGATGGCGTTGACGCGGGAGCCATCCTGCAGGCGGGCATCGACCATGGGGGAAGACTCATCGACGCGCCGCCCGATGCGGGACACGATGCGGTCGATGATCTGCATTAAGTGCTGGTTGTCCTTGAACGACAAGCCGGTGATTTCCAGTTTGCCGGCGCGCTCGACGTATACGCGGTCGAAGCGGTTGACGAGAATATCGGAAATGGTGGGATCTTTGAGAAGCGGTTCGAGCGGGCCCAGGCCAAAAATTTCGTCGAGGATCTCTCGCGACAACTGCTCGCGCTCGGCGAAACTGAGAGGGACGGCCTCGCTGTTCACCGAACTGCGGATCAGGATGAGAACTTCTTCGCGCGCCGAATCTCCGGCCGAGCGGCCGAGTTTTTCGAGGTCGAGGCGATCGAGGATCTTGCGGTGCAGGTCGGCTTTGACCTGCTGGTACTCGCTCCGCTCGAAGGCTTGCAGATTGGCCATGTTTTCTAAATTATCTTAAACCTAGTCGTCGTGGCTGATTCCGTATTGCTAAGCCGCGAGCTTCGAGCTATGAGCTTCGAGCAAACTGGTTGCTCGTAGCTCGAAGCCCGCGGCTTAATCGGCAACACAGTATTAACCCACTATCAAACCGTCTTAAACAACGACCAGGCCGTGCGCTTCACTTCCATATCGTCCTTGGTCAAGTATTCGGCCAGCCCGGCAATCGAGCGGGCAATTTCGGAGTTCCCCTGCTGCATCAGGGGAACGCCGCGATCGATCGCGGCCGAGACCGCGAAGTATTGATTGGGAATCCGCCAGAGCACCGGCGCCCCGATGGCGGCCTGGGTCTCCGCTTCATTGAAGCCCGCTACCTTGCGATAACGGTTCAACACCAGCGCAAAACGGTCCCGTGAGCCGCTCTCGCCGAGATACTGAGCTACTCTTCCGGCACTCCACAGGGAAGCGACATCGGCGTGAGCGATGAGCAGAATTTTCTCCGACAGGTTGCTGACCAGGCGAGTGGCGCTGTCGAGCCGGGAGGAAGCATCAACGACGATGTAGTGAAACAGGCCGACCATGGTGTCAAACAGGCGGGCGAAGTCGGACGCGGAGGGCTCGATGACCGTAGGAGTCGAAGCGCCCGCCAGCACCTGCAAGCCGCGATCGTGACGCATCATGAAGCTTTCGAGAAGGGATGAGTCCAAGCGGTGCAGGTTCGTGACGGCGTCCGTGACGGTGAATGTTGGCTTGAGATTGAGATGCAAGGCGCAGTGACCCAGGGGCGCCAAGTCCACCAGCGCCGTGCTGTGATGAACCGACTGCAAGGCAAGAGCCAGATTGACGGCGACGGTAGTGCCGCCACTGCCGCCTTTGGCGTTCACGATCGTGAACACCTTTCCCCGGGAATTTTCGCGTCCGGGCTTGCGGCGAGTTGCCGTCAGGCGGACGAAGGCTTCCAGCAGATCGGTCGTGGTGGTGGGGCGCTCGATGTATTCGCGCACACCCGCCCGCATGGCACTGACAATCAACTGGGGTTGAGTCATAGGGCCGACGGCGAACACGGCGGAATCAGGAAGTTCCTGGTGCAGCAACTCCACGGCCCGCAGCGCCGAGGTGACGCCGTCGGCGGCGATATCCACCAGAACCACGTCAGGCGCAAAGGTTTGAGTTCTGCGGATGACCGGGTCGTTGGCGGCCAGAGGCATGGTCGGGTTACTGCACACGGTGCGGGCTACCCTGGTGCCATCCACCAGAACCTGAAGTACCGCGCGCTGATCATGGTCCGTGGCGAATACGGCTACTGACAATTCCGGCATGACTCGTTTTCCACCCCTGATCGGGTCATCTCACCATCGGGCCATCGGGTGATCGGTTTTCAGATGGCCCGATCACCCGATGATCCGATCACCCGATTTTACTTGCTGCCCCCGGGCTTCTTGCCATCGAACTTGCCCTGATCCAGGTTCGGCACCGGCATCATCGGACCCTTCGGCGCCTCGACACTGGGTGAAATCCGGCGCACCGTGCACAAAACCATCAATTCTGAATTGCTCTTCTGGTTGCTCTTGCTCTTGAAGAAATTGCCGAGGATCGGGATATCGCCGAGTCCCGGAATCTTGTTGCCAACATTGGTGACCCGGTTATCCATCAAACCGGCGATGACGAAGCTCTGGCCATCTTGCAGTTCGAATTCCGTATCCGCCTTGCGCGTGCTGATGGCGGGTATGGTGGTCCCGGCAACCGTGACCGCGTCCGCGAAGTCCAGCGTACTTACCTCGGGAATCACGTGCAGGTGGATGTTGCCGTTCGGCTGAATCACGGGGGTGAACTTCAACCGCACGCCAAATTCGCGAAACTGAATCGTGACGGTGGCGATTCCGCTGGCGTTTTGCTGCGCGACCGGAAAGGGAAATTCTCCGCCTGCCAAAAAACTGGCTTCCTTGCCATTGATCGCGACCAGGTTGGGCTCGGCCAGAATCTGCAAAAGATTTTGTGTCTTAAGGGCTTCGATCACTGCGCCGAGGTGGACCTGAGGGTTAAAGAAAAACATGTTGAGTGCGTTCGATACCGTCGCGGTAGCGGGAAATGGGCTGTTCGATCCGGTATCGGTGATGTTCCCGATGCCGGTGACTCCGCCGAACTGGCCGGTGGTCGTGCTACCGAGGGTGTTTCCCGCGCCGGTCGAAAGCAGATTGAAGCCCATTTGGGTCATCGCCGAGCGATCCACTTCCGCAAACTTGACTTCCAGCAGTACTTCCTCTGCCCCGACCGGGCCGAACGTCAGCACGTTCACGACGTTCTTCGAATACGCCGAGGCCAGCGAGCCAGCGTGCTTGGCGACGTCCTCGGTGGTTACATGACCGGAGAGAACAATCGCGGAACGCGAAGGCGTCAGATCGATCTGCTCATTCGGGAAAAGGCGATGCATTTCTTCCGAAGCCGCGGTGATATCGACATCCACCCGAAGATCGAAGCTGCGAGAGCGCTCCAATTCGTCCCAGATCAGCAGTGAAACCTCGCCCGAAGCGAGTCCATTGACCAGGACTTGCGTTGGAGTGACGACCAGGGCATCCGCTACCGAGGGGTCGGTTACCGAGACACGCTTCAGTCTTTCGGTAGTGTTAATCAGGAGGGATTTACCGACCATCACGCGCAGCGGAGCTGCACCCGCAGTAACGCTCTGGCTGGATGCGGATGTGATGGTGGAGGGTTGCGCGGCGGGCGCATTGTCCTGATTCTGAGAAGAAGCGTTCTGAGAAGAAGCCGTTGCCGGAGCGGCTGGTGGATTACCGTCGGGAGACACGGTGCGCGCGAACACGGTTGTCGCACTAAGAAGTAAAGCGGCTGCGACCAGCATAAAAGCTTTCATGAATTCGCACCTCTGCGAGGATGCACGAGCAAATCCATCGAGGGCAGATCCATCGAGGCAATGAGCGTACACGAACTACTGCGGTGTTGGCGGCCCAAACTTGTCTTCTTCCCTTTTGTTGCCACGGATCATTTCTACTTGGTAAGGCGCAGTCGGAGGCAGCGCCGAAACTTTCGCTACCGCTTTGTGGGCTTTGGGTTTTGGCTCGGTTGCCACCGGTTTATCGCCCAGGTACACCGAACTTGTCCGGGTCGCGCCGATGCCTCCCTTTTTTGTGTCCAGCGGATTGCGCAAAGACAGCTGAATCCGTCCTTCCTGCGAAACCAGCGCCAGCTTCTGCGCATCGTCCGGAGAAACCAGAAGCGTAATCACCGGGGCGGTTTGCGCCTCTCCGGAAGCATTTCGGTCCAGGCTCTTGCCCACGGCAATGACCGCGACGTTTTCGAGGACGGTAGTAGTCTGGCGGTCATTGCCGCCGCCTTGACCGGTGGCCAGCACATCCACCCGCGTGCCCGGTTGCACGAAGCCCGCCACCGAAACCACATCGTTGACACGCACGGAAACCGCGCGCATTCCCGGCGGGATCATCGAGGGCAGGCCGGCTCCAGCGTTCAGCGCCGCCAGCTTGCTCGGCAGAATAAATTCGCCTTTGCTTATCGGCAGAACTGCGCCGCGGCCCAGGACCTTCGATGTTCCGGAGAACGCGCCGGGAGGGACCGCCGATTCCGGGAGAGTGATCACGCGGACATCGTGAGCTTCCAACTTGACCCCGACCTGAACATCGTCGGCGGCCACCACGACCGGCACACCGCGCTCGTAGCTGTTTGAGCCCGCGAAGCCCCGCAGCCGGTTATAGACGGTAAAGCTGACGAGCAGGCCGACGGCCAGCGCCAAGCCTCCGATCATCAATAAACGGCTTCGGTTCATTCCTCTCCTTTGGAGACAACTCCGTACTCATTCATCGCCACGGCGGACTGAATCTCCGCGTGTCACGTACTTCCTGCGCGCGGGCTCTCCCCTACTGGTTGCCGACTGAGCTGGCTACCTGTGAGAACACGTTGTTCGCGTTGCCGCCGATCAGACGGACAGTGCCGATTACGATCACCAGAATTACGGCCAGCATCACGGCGTATTCTGCGATGTCCTGCCCTTCGTCATTGCGCCACAAGAGCTTAGCTAAATCTGTCATTCGGGACTCCTTCGAGCTTCACGCCAGAAACTCATAATATGGGATGAGGAAGCATTTCCTGTATGCGTCCTAGTTTCGCAGATTCGGGATAACTCTGGGAAACATTTTTGCACTTTCTTGCCCCTCTGGCGATGGATTTCTGGAAAATTTCAGTATTTTCTACGGCGGGGTGCCTCCGGAGCAGGATGATTGCCTTAGAGTCGCTGAATGCAGCATACCAATTGCTGTCCAGAAGGAGGGCTTGAGCCAGCGCGCAGGTAGGGGGCACAAGTATAGCCTCCACCTTCCAGCTATCAAGAACGTCTCGCCAGCCAGTCCGGAGCTGCACCGCGGTCTTAAACTGGCGCAGGAGGGCGTCGCCATACAGGTCCGCGCGGCCGTCTACGAATACGCGATATTCAGGATAGAGCTTCCAGATCGCATAGCCTCCCCAGTCATAGTAAACGAAAATTCTCCGAGGATAGTCGCCGGAACGCAAGAACGCGACAGCTCTTTGAGGAAACTGCTCCGCCTCGCAGGCATCCTGGTTGCGGGCAAGACTGACCCACTTCACCAATGCAAACACAGCGATCAGAATGACAACAAGCCCGTTGAAAAGTGGCCGTAGTCGCGAGAAGTCGGGTACCCCATGTCTCGCGCTTTTCGAGACGCGGGGACTTTCGCTGCGATCGCCTCTAGTGACCGGGAGAGCCGCAGCGATCACCGGCGTCGCCACCAAAACGAAAATTGGTATGTGGCGGACGGCGTCCAGAGCGGCGAAAGAGGTAAGGAGCAGGGGTACGATCACACGTCCCTTGGGCCGCCAGCGGGAACTGGCGAGTGCGGTCAGAACGAGCAGCCAGACCAGCAAGAATGGACGATAGAGCCATTCATGAAAATTCGGTGAGCGCCACTCGCCAATGAATGACCGCATCCCGGGCGAGCGTAAAGTGTCGAACGGATAACGATAGAGTTCGGCGCCACTGGGGTTGAGAGGCACGAGCGCCAAACAAACCAGCAGAAGCAGCAGCACGCGCAAGAGGATCGGGCGTGCTTCCTGCCAAGGCGTGTTGCCGACTGCCGTCTCCAAAAGCAGGCCGACACCATACGCAAACAACAGTGCGGGGCCGAGCGCGAATCCGGCGTGCAGATTCAGCCATAGGAGAAACAGCGGTGGTATCCAAAACAGCAGCCGGGGGCGACCTTTTTCTGTGCCACCCTCAAGTTCTGTGCCACCTTCGAGGAGCCATAGAAGAAGGCTGGCAAGAATAAAGGTAAACATCTGCGGCCGCACACCCCACGAAGGAGCCGAAGCCAGCGCACCGAAGGCCGTCGCGGCGGCTACCCAATGCTCCTTCCCCCCACAGGAAAGACAGCGCAGATAGAGCAGCATGAATCCGGCAGTCGTAGTGATCGCCGAGAATACGATCAGTGCGGCATCGCCACCGTGTTTCCAGAGTTCGTAAAATACGACCTCCGACAACCACTCATGTGACACCCAGGCATGCCCGGTGCGAGTGAAGGAAAAAGGGTCGGAGTGAGGAACGTGGCCGGTCTCCACGATCCACTGCCCGGTGCGCAGGTGCCACCACAGATCGGGATCGGTGGCGTTGCGCGCCGTCATCGCCAGCAAGCCGAAGAGGAGGATGCCCGCGAACGCGATTTGTGTGCTGCGCAGCGTTTGGAGGATTCGTGGCATGCTCTTCGCGATTATGTTGCGTCGCGATTATAGAATGCGCGCGGTCCTGGGTAGCGTCCGCTTAAGGAGGGGCGCATAAACAGAACAGAATGTGGATAGAATAGGCATTCCATTCGAGCCATGCGCGACCCACGAAAACTGCGCAGTTGGTTGCTGGCCATAGCCCTCCTCTGGATGGCAGTTGGCAACGGCGTCATGCTATGGAATACGCGAGTTCATATCGGGCAGGGCTACGGCGATTTTGCGTCGTTTTATACCGCTGGCACTCTGGTTCGCAGGGGACTCGGGGCCGAACTCTACAATTACAAAGCACAGTGGAAGGTGCAGCAGGAATTTGCTTCCGAAGTGGAGATACGCCAAGGCCCTTTGCCTTACATTCGGCCTCCGTTCGAAGCCTTACTTTTTTCCGCATTCGCCAGGTGGCCGTACGTTCCAGCCCTGCTCCTCTGGACGGCGCTCAAACTTTCGCTCCTCGCGGCCATTCCCTTCGTCGTGGTCAATGGCGGATCATGGAAGCAACAAGTCCCGCTCTGGGCAGTGGGTATCCTCATTCTCGGCACATTTCCGGAGTTCATGGATCTGCTCCTGGGCCAGGATGCGCCGCTGCTGGCCTTCCTGTTCGCGATTTCCTATTGGCAACTAGCAACTGACAGGGATGTGAGCGCCGGCATCACTCTCGGCTTGGCGCTCTTCCAGTTCCAGCTGGTGATACCTTTCGTCATTGCGCTGTGGATCGCCGGTCGCAAACGAGTGCTACCCGGCTTTGCCATGTCCGCCTTCGCCGTCCTTGCTATTTCCGCGGTCATCGTTGGTTGGAGAGGCTTGTTAAAGTACCCCGGATATTTGTTGGCTTTGAATCGGGCAATGGGCGTTGGAGTGATTACGCCAGAGAATCAGATGAATCTCCGTGGGCTGCTTACTTTGTTCATCGGGCGCTTACCGTATCCCGGGCCTATCCATTGGACGCTGGCGCCAGTGGCGCTCGGAGCCACTGTGTACACCGGGCTCATTTGGCGAAAAGCGGGACACCATTTTCTGGCCGAGGGTTTTGGGCTGGCGATCATTGTCGCGATCATCACCAGTTATTACGCCTATGAATATGATCTGCTATTGCTCATCGTCCCCCTGCTCGCGATGCATGCCCGAGTTGCAGAAGCTTTCAAAGCAGATCGGGTTACTCGATATCTCGAAGCCGCCGGATTTCTGGTGCTGTTTCTCACGCCCGTGTTCTGGTTTGCTAAAGTGCAACTGAAGGCCGAATGCCTAATGACACTGCCTGTGCTGGCGCTGGGTCTCGCTTGGGCACGCAGGCTGCGCGACGCGGGCGCGAGGCTGGGCACAGCGACAAGGCCACCGGGGCCGGGCGGGCTAGGATTAGGATGAAGATGAAGAGGAGCGCCGTCCTGGCTTCGCCCTTGCTCCAGCTTCGTTCTTGGCAGTGGTCGTTGCTTGCGATCCTCTGTGCCGCCGGCACGTGGACTTACGCCAACCGGGTGCTGATTCCGCACCAGATCGCCGACTCCGCCGTGCATGGCACGCCGCGCGGAAATCTTTCCGACCTCTATCCGCGCTGGCTGGGCGCGAGGGAACTGCTCCTCCATGGGCGAGATCCTTATAGCGCCGACGTCACGCGCGAAATTCAAGCCGGATACTACGGTCGCACGCTCGATCCGGACCGACCCGGAGATCAAAATTACCAGCAGGGATTCTATTATCCGATCTACGTCGTCTTCTACCTTGCGCCCACCATTCACCTTTCGTTTGAGATCGTGCGAAAGGGATTCTCCTGGGTCTTGCTCGGGCTCACCTTTGCCATCATTCCGCTGTGGCTGCGGGTGCTGCGCTGGTCCGTGCCGCTGTGGGCACAGGCGAGCCTGGTCGTATTCACCGTCGGCAGCCTGCCCGTCATGCAGGGCCTTAAGCTCCAGCAAATGACGCTTGTAGTGGCTGCCCTGCTGGCGATTGCGCTGGCGCTCCTCGTGTCGGAGCGCCCCATTGCCGCCGGCATTGTGCTGGCTTTGGCCACCATCAAGCCGCAACTTGTCTGCCTGTTGTTGTTCTGGTTGATGATCTGGACCCTGGCCGACTGGCGCCGCCGCTATCGCTGGGCGGCGTCATTCCTACTCTCCATGGCCATCCTGTGCGCTGCCGCGGAGTGGTACCTCCCGCACTGGATTCCCCGTTTCTGGCAGGCGCTTCACGAATACCGGAGCTACACGGGGGAAATGTCGGTAATGGACGAACTGATTGGCGCTCCCTGGAGTTGGGTTCTCGAACTGGCGGCGTTCGCGGTCCTGATAGGCGCTTGCTGGAGAGAGCGCCGGCAGGCGGTGAATACCAACGCTTTTAAGTTCATCCTGGGCCTCGTGCTGGCCACCACTGTCCTCCTCGTGCCCACACACGGCCCCTACAATCAGGTGCTTCTGATCCCGGCGTTGCTGATCATGCTCAAGGAGCGCCGGACGATTTGGCAGAGAAGCGTCGCCAGCCGTGCCCTGTGCGTGATCACAATTGGCCTGATCTGTTGGCCGTGGATATCATGTATTGCGCTGGCCGGGCTTTCCTTTATCTTGCCGCAGGAGACGGTCGAGCGAGCCTGGGCAATCCCTTTCTGGACAGCGCTCCAGACCCCTCTGGCCGTGGCTGCCCTAATGCTGGTCCATTGCTATCAGATGACTTTTGCTGCACCGCCAAGGCCGGACGCGTCGTAGAATGCTTGGGGGCGCGTGTCAGTCTGCTAGCATGATGGCCGCAGGAGAGTTCAGGGTACATGTCGGTTACGCATTCGGGTATTTCGGGTATATCGAGCATCTTTCCCATCGCGATCTTCGTGCAGGGGAATGATCAGCAGACGCTGTCGCTGAATCACACCCCCTACACCGTGGGCCGCAAGGTGGATCGCGATCTGGTGATCGCGGACCCGCGCGTGTCGCGCGAGCATGCCACGATCGTTTCAGAAAACGGCGAATTTTTTGTCGTCGATCTGGGCAGTAAACACGGTACTTTCGTCAACGGCGAGAAGGTGGACCGCCGCAAACTGCAGCGCAACGACCGCCTGGAGTTTGGCGCGCGCGATATTGCTTATCTGATTTTCCATCCGCTGCAGACAACCTCGAACACGGCGCGGGAGTTTCTGAGCCAGATCTCGGTCATCCAGATTGCGCCGGAGGCTAGCGACCTGGAGAAACTCACGCTGTTCATGGAAGCGGCGCGCAAGCTGAACACGATCGGCGTGCTCGATGAAATCCTGGTCACGCTGCTCGAGGCCACGCTCAAACTGACACGCGCCGAACGCGGGTATATCTTCCTTCGGGATGCCGACGGGAGCCTGACGCTCGCCGCCGGACGCAACTCGAACGGCGAGCCGCTGCTCGACGACAAGACCATTTCCAGATCGGTGCTCGACGGCGCGTTGACCTCGAACTCCGAGTACCTGGTCACAGACACCAGTAAGGAGCTCGATGTAAAGGAGAGGAAGAGCATCGTCGCCTTCGATCTGCGAACCGTGATCTGCATGCCGTTGCGCAAGCCGCTGGTGCAAGCCAGCCGCGGCGAGCAACCCGCCGGCGGAGAGGTGATGGGCGCCCTTTACGTCGATTCGCGCTTCGCTTCCCGCGATATCACCAGCGTCAGCAAAGATGTTCTGCGGGCGATCGCGATGGAAGCGGCCCAGTTGATCGAGAATGCGCGTTTGGTGCAGGCCGAAGAAGCCGGACGGCGTTACCAGCAGGAACTCTCGATCGCGGCCACCATTCAGCAGCGCCTGCTGGCGGTGACGCTCCCCGAAGTTCCTTTTGCGCGGGTCAACGGACGCAATATGTCCTGTAAGGAAATCGGAGGCGATTTCTTCGAAGCCGTGAACACACCTCAAGGCTTGGCCGTTGTCCTCGCCGACGTCAGCGGTAAGGGAGTCTCGGCCGCTCTGCTGGCTTCCATTCTCCAGGGCATGGTCTACTCTCAACTTATTTCCGGCATGCCACTGGTGGAGATCGTAGACGCCGTCAATCGCTTCTTCACCTACAAACACATCGGTGAGAAATACGCGACCATGATCATTACGCGCCTGCGCAGCGATGGGGACCTCGAATACGTCAACTGCGGACACATTCCGCCGGTGTGGATCTGTGGCAACGAAGTGCTGCGGCCATCCCACGGCAACCTGCCCGTAGGCCTGCTGGCGGAAGCGACTTACTCGAGCGACCGCTGCCAGTTGAGGCCGGGGGATCGACTTATCCTGGTGACCGATGGCGTCACCGAAGCCGAGAACGCCCGCGGAGATATGTTTGACAGCGAACGCCTCGAACATGTGGCAGGGAAGAGTAGGTCAATGGAGGACGTATTTGCGGCAGTCGCCGATTTTTGCGGAGGCACGCCGCTCAACGACGATTGCACCGTCGTCGAACTGTCGTACACCGGCAGCTAAGGCCGCGCTCCCGGATGGATTTCCACCGTAGACCAGGTCTTATCCGCCGCGTGACACAGCTTTTCCAGCCCGCAATCGGCGCACTTCGGACCACGTGCCACGCAGAGCTTCCGCCCGTGCAAGATCACCTCGTGAGAAAAGTCCGTCCAGCGCTGGCGAGGAATGATCCGCATCAGATCCTGTTCAATTTTTTTCGGGTCTTCTTGCTTCGTCAGCTCCAGACGGCGTGAGATTCGCGTTACGTGCGTATCCACGACGATCCCTTCGTTTTTCTTGAACCACGTTCCGAGCACGACGTTCGCTGTTTTGCGAGCCACTCCGGGGAGGGTCAGGAGCTCCTCCATCGTTTGCGGAACCTTCCCGCCAAAGTCCGCGACTATCTTTCGCGCCGCGCCTACCACCGACTTCGCCTTGTTGCGGAAGAAGCCAGTCGAGCGGATATCCGGCTCCAACTGTTCCGG
This sequence comes from Terriglobales bacterium, assembly GCA_049511255.1. Classification (GTDB taxonomy): domain Bacteria; phylum Acidobacteriota; class Terriglobia; order Terriglobales; family Acidobacteriaceae; genus Acidiflorens. The sequence goes on from JBEKYF010000016.1 coordinate 11,536, forward strand.
CTCAAGCGCCGCGAAATCCTGGACGGTCGGATACTTCTTAAATAGTCCAGGCGTGACCATGTTCACCCGCGCGTCGGTACACTGGGCGGAAAGAATCGTCGCCACCAGCAATTCCCATGCGCTCCGATGGGTGAGAGCGCAGGTCGCTCCGGGATAGAGCCGATCAAGTTCCGCGATGATCTGACGGATACGCTCAGGGGCCAAAGGGTCATATCCAGACGCAGATTTCTTTTTCAGAACAGCCGCCTTCGGCGCCTTCCCGGCATTAAGCAGCGCTCGACCGCCGGTGGAACGCGCAGCCGCATTCTTCGCTTGTTTGCCCTTCAATGATTGTCCACCCTTCAATAGCGCACCCTTCGCCCGGCGCGCACCTTCCTGTCGCCCGCTGCGACTCGGTTGACGCGGCATATTTCCGCGGGGCATCGGTTTCCTCCTAAGCAGCGGTTAATGGTAACAAAGTTGCCTCGCGACCGCCTGCACATCCGACAAAAGTAACTCCGCCGCGATTGACGGCTTGGCGGCCGGGTGAGTACTCTGGAAAGTAAGGGGAAAAAGTTGTGGCCGTGAAGAGCATCAAACTCGGACAAGTCTGGCGCCAGGACGCAACCGGCCAGGATCACCTCGTCACCAAGGTGTATAGCGAAGTTTTCACGCAATACGCGGTACTGCGGCTCGCTGAGGTTACCGCGCCCGACGCGCCTGTCGTGAAGGTAAAGGTCGCCAAATCGGCCGATGGCGTAACCTTGCCCGGCTTCAGCTTCACGCAGGAAGGGGCGTTCTGACTCGTGTTGATGGACTACCCCTCCTCAATTGTCATCCTGAGCGAAGCGAAGGACCTGCTGTTCTTCAGCCTGCACTTCTGATCGCATGACGGAAAAAATCCTCACCGTACTTTTCGTCTTCATCAATTCCCTCGTGGCCGCGACCGGCTACGCCGGCATCACGCTGCTGATGGCGATTGAATCCGCGTGCATTCCGCTGCCTTCCGAACTGATCATGCCCTTCGCCGGCTACCTCGTCTATACCGGCACGATGAAGCTGGTCTGGGCCGCCACGGCCGGCGCAATCGGATGCAATCTAGGCTCGCTCGTCGCCTACGAAATTGGCTACTATGGCGGGCGCCCCTTGGTTGAACAATACGGACGCTGGATCCTGATGGGCCGCCGCGAACTTGACTGGGCCGACCGCTTCTTTCTGCGCTGGGGAGACATGGCCGTGTTCATTGCACGCCTGCTGCCAGTGATCCGCACATTCATCGCGCTGCCCGCGGGAATCGCCCGCATGCCGCGCGGTAAATTCCACATCTATACCTTCCTCGGATCGTGGCCCTGGTGTTTCATGCTGGCCTACTTGGGCATGAAACTCGGCGAGAACTGGCGCTCGCTTGGCAAGTACTTCCATAAATTCGACGCTGTGATCGGCGTGTTTCTGTTGGTCGGGATCGTCTGGTTCCTCTGGTCGCATTGGCAGAACCGCCTGCGCCCCGCGGAGTAGAGATCACGTGGGGCCGGGCGTGTCGCCCGACTAAGCCGAGCGCAGTTCGGCCCCGCAGTCACTTTCTCCATCTTCCGCAAATGTGTAATCTCACACTAGGACTAACACCGGCATGGGATTTCTGAGCTACCTTCTATACCCGTGGGGCTTCGTGCTCCAGGGACTGGCGATCATCCACTTCATCCGGCGGCGGCCCGATACCTACTGGATTTTTATCATCCTGTTTCTCGGCCCGCTCGGCGCGATTATTTATCTTTTCGTTGAGGCGCTTCCCGACATTGGACTCGTGGGCCAGTCCTTCAAAGTGTTTCCGCGCCGCAAGCGCATTCACGAACTGGAAGCTGCGATTCGCGACAATCCATCGGCGGGGAATTACGAGGAACTCGGCCACCTTTACATGGACGACGGCAAGCTCCAGTTGGCACGAGCCGCATTCGACAGAGCCATTGCTGCCCGCGCCGATACGCTGGACCCCTTTTACCGGCGCGGAGTTTGCGCCATCCAGTTAGGCGACGCCGCAGCCGCGTTGCCCGACCTGGAACGCGTGGTCGGCAAAGAGCCCGACTACGATTTCCAGCGCGCAGCCGGATTGCTCGCCCACGCTTACGCGCAGACCGGACAAAAAGAAAAAGCCGAGGCGCTCTTCCGGCAAGTAACGATCACCTCGACGCTGTCAGAGACTTACTTGAACTTCGCGGAGTTGCTGGCGTCGGAGGGGCGCAAAGCCGAAGCCCGCGAGTGGGCGCAGAAGGTGCTCGATAAGAAACCGACCATGCCGGGTTATTTGCGGCGGCGGGAGCGGCCTTGGTTTCGGCGGGCGAATGAGATGCTGAAGCGGCTTGGTTCGTGAGTCTTGCTAAGTGCTAACCGCTGAAGTGCTATCCTTCCCTCGATGCGAATTTCCTACCTTGAATGCACTCGCTGCGGAGAGCATCTCTCCGCCGACCGCCCGCAGGGTGTCTGCCCTAAAGATGGAGGCGTGCTTTTCGCCCGCTATGATCTCGCCAGCCTGAAGGGGAAGTTGCGGCGCGAAGATTTATCAGGTCGCGAGGCCAGCATGTGGCGTTACGCCGAAGTTCTCCCCGAACTCCTCCCAAATGAAAAGCCCGTCACGCTCGGCGAGGGATTCACGCCCATGCTTCCCAGCCGCGAGTATGCGAGCGTCTACATTAAAGACGAAGGCCTGAATCCGACCGGATCGTTCAAAGCGCGAGGCATGTCGGCCGCCGTGACGATAGCAAAACATTATGGATTGAAGAAGCTGGCCGCTCCTTCCGCGGGAAACGCCGGTGGCGCGCTGGCAGCGTACGCGGCAGCGGCGGGCATTGAGGCTCACATCTTCATGCCGAAAGATGTGCCCATGGCGAATCGCATGGAATGCGACTACTACGGCGCGCACGTCACTCTGGTGGACGGCCTGATCAGTGACTGTGGCCGCATGGTTGCCGAACGCAAGGAGAAAGAAGGCTGGTTCGATATCTCGACCCTCAAAGAACCGTTCCGCGTCGAAGGCAAGAAGACGATGGGCTACGAGGTTGCCGAACAATTGAACTGGAAACTTCCAAAAGGCATCATCTATCCGACCGGCGGCGGCGTGGGCATGATCGGCATGTGGAAGGCCTTTGACGAGATGGAGGAGTTGGGCTGGATCGGTTCTGAACGCCCGAAAATGATCACCGTGCAGGCGGCTGGCTGCGCGCCGATCGTCCGTGCATTGGAAGCAGGGAAGAGCACCTCCGAAATGTGGGCCGGCGCCACAACCTTTGCTGCGGGCCTGCGTGTCCCCAAAGCTTACGGCGACTACCTGATTCTCGACATACTGAAAAAAAGCCAAGGCACCGCGGTCGCGGCGACCGACGAGGAAATCCTCGCAGCCACGCGGCACTGGGCGAGCCTGGAAGGCGTATTTGCCGCGCCTGAAGGAGCCGCATCACTCGTTGCGTATCAAAAGCTGCGCGCCAGCGGATTCTTCCGCGCCGAAGACAAAGTTGTGCTCTTCAATACCGGAACCGCCTACAAATATCTCGATATGATGGAAGCGCAAGAAAGGAAGGCGCGGCCAGAGCCGTCGACTGCAAGCAATATTGGAGGGATCATCGGGCCGTATTGAATCACGAAGGGACAGCCGCTCTCCTTCGACTTTGCTCAGGACCTGTCCAGCCCGGCCAAAGCCGGGCAGGTTGTCTACAACATAGAAGCCATGAGCTTCCCCTTCCAACCCGATTCTCTGCAGCTACAGCGCGAAGAAATGGTGCGAACGCAACTTGCGGAGCGCGGCATTCGCGACCTTCGCGTGCTCGATGCCATGAGTAGAGTGCCGCGGCACGAGTTTGTCCCGGAGTCTTTCCGGCAGGACGCCTACGAAGATCATCCGCTGCCCATCGGCGAGGGACAAACCATCTCGCAGCCTTACATCGTGGCCGCGATGCTCGAGCACCTCGCGCTTCAAGCGGCTGATCGCGTGCTCGAAATCGGCACTGGTTCCGGTTACGTGACGGCGTTGCTTTCCCTGCTCTGCGCCGAGGTGTATTCGGTGGAGCGCCACGCGCAACTGGCGGCCGCGGCGGAGAGTACCTTGCATCGGTTGAAATATCGCAACGTGAAGATCAGAGTCAGCGATGGCAGCCTGGGTTGGGCGGAGTATGCGCCGTTCGACGCCATTCTCGTTTCTGCCGCAACCGCCGAGATGCCGCCAGCTCTCTTTGAGCAGTTGCGCGAAGGCGGGCGCATGATGGTGCCAATTGGCCCGCCCTACAGCCAGGAATTGCAGTTGATCTGGAAAGTCAGCGGACAGCCCGAGGTAGAAGTTCTCGAAGGTTGCCGGTTTGTGCCGCTGGTGGAAGGAACAGTGGACAGTGGCTAGTCCCGTGATCGCGAGGTGAGTCACGATGGAGAACCAGCGTCTGCGCCAGGCACCGCTGGCATCCCTCTGGCCGGGCGAGGACGCCCGGCGCTCCACTGACTGCTTTACAATTACGCCGTGGGTTTGTTCCGAAATCTGAAGATCACGCTGGAGATGATCAAGTGGGAGCACTCGATCTTCGCGCTCCCGTTTGCGCTCTGCGGCGCCATGCTGGCCGCCGGAGGCTTGCCAGCGTGGCGGCAACTGGGGTGGATCGTCGTCGCCATGGTCTCGGCGCGCTCCGCCGCTATGGCCTTCAACCGTTTGGCCGACGCCTCGATTGACGCCGCGAATCCTCGCACGGCTACTCGCGCTCTGCCGGTCGGCCAGTTGACGCCAGCGTTTGTGAGTGCGTTCGTTCTGGCCTCGTGCGGAATTTTTGTCCTCGCCGCTTCCCAGTTGAACCGCTTGACGCTGATGCTTTCGCCGGTGGCGCTGGCCGTGATCCTTCTTTATTCCTACGCCAAGCGATTCACGCGCTGGTCGCATTTGTTTCTAGGATTTTCTCTCGGTATTGCCCCGGCTGCCGCCTGGATCGCGGTGCGCGGGTCGCTTGATCCGCGGATCCTGCTGCTCACCGCCGCGGTGACGTTCTGGGTCGGCGGGTTCGACGTGATCTACGCCTGCCAGGATCATGACTACGACCGCGGCCATGGCTTGCACTCCGTGCCGCGGCATCTCGGAATCGGGAACGCGCTCGTCATCGCGCGTTTGTTTCACATCGTGATGCTTGGCCTACTGGTCGCGCTGGTTGTTGTGTTTGGACTTGGTAAGCTGGCGATGGCGGGAGTGATCGCCGTGGCCGCGCTGCTGCTCTACGAACACACGCTGGTGCGGCACGACGACCTGAGCAAGCTGAACGCCGCGTTCTTTACCATGAACGGAGTGATTTCGGTGGTGTTTTTTTTCTTTGTCGCCGCCGACCTGCTGGTCCGGTTGTAAAAGCAATCGTGCGTGACGCTCACAAGCCGATGTGATCCGGCGCAAAGGCTGGGTTATTATTAAGTGGATGCCGAACGCTCACCCATTTCAGACCGACGATCCGCGCCTCGTCCCGATCAAAGATAAAGTTCTCGCGGGTGAACGCCTGAACGAGGCCGATGCGCTTGCTCTTTACCGAACGGGAGACATCCTCGCCGTGGGTTGGCTGGCTAACTGGGTCCGCGAGCGGATGCATGGCGATAAGGCTTACTTCAACGTAAACCGCCATATCAATCCTACGAATGTCTGCGTGGCGGCTTGCCGGTTGTGCGCTTTTGGGCGCAAGAAAGACACTCCGGGCGCTTACACCATGGCGCTCGAAGAAGCCTTCCAGACGGCCGCTTCCGGTTACACCGAGGCGGTCACTGAGTTTCATATTGTCGGTGGGCTGCATCCCGATTTGCCATTCCAATATTTTCTCGATCTCGTTTCCGGATTGAAAGAGCGTTTTCCGCAAGTGCACATGAAGGCTTTCACCATGGTGGAAGTCGCGTACCTAGCGAAGCGGGCGAAGCTGACGATCCGCGAAACGCTCGAAAAAATGAAAGAAGCGGGCGTCGAGTCGCTGCCCGGTGGCGGCGCCGAAATTTTTGCCGACCGCGTGCGGCACATTATCTGCGATCACAAAATTGACGGCGATCAATGGCTCGATACCGCGCGCCTTGCGCACCAGATCGGGTTGAAGTCGAACGCTACCATGCTCTACGGTCACATCGAAAACGACGAAGACCGCGTCGACCACCTGCTCAAACTGCGCGCGCTGCAAGATGAAACCGGCGGCTTCCAAACATTTATTCCACTCGCCTTTCATCCCGCGAACACGCCGCTGCAGCACCTTTTCACGACGACGGGCATGGACGACATCAAGCAGATTGCCGTCAGCCGCCTGGTGCTCGATAACTTCCCGCACATCAAGTCCTACTGGCAGATGATGACCCCGAAGATTGCGCAGATTTCACTCCGCTTCGGAGCCGACGATATTGACGGCACGGTGGTTGAGGAAAGAATTTATCACGATGCGGGAGCGACCACTCCGCAAGGTCTGCGGCGGCACGACCTAGTGCGCTTGATCAAAGAAGCCGGGCGCGAGCCGATCGAACGCGACACGCTCTATCGGCCGGTTACACGGACGGAAACTTCGTTCACCGTGTCGGTCTAAGGGCAAAGCTTTTGGCTTTTGGCTCTTGGCTTTTAGCCAAAAGCTAACAGCTAAGAGCTAACACTGCTGACATGACGGCGAAACTTCGGACTATCCAGCACATCTAACCAGCATGGCCAAAGAGCAAACAGCAGTTTTCGGCGGTGGGTGTTTCTGGTGTATTGAAGCCGTTTTTCAACGTCTGACCGGCGTCACCCACGTCGAGTCCGGCTACATGGGCGGACGCGCCGACCAGGCGACTTATCGCCAGGTGTGCAACGGGGACACCGGGCATGTGGAGGTGGTGCGCGTCACCTTCGATCCCGACCAGATCAACTATCGCGAACTGCTGGAGGTATTCTTCGCGGTGCACGATCCGACCACGCTAAATCGGCAGGGAAATGACACTGGCGAGCAATATCGTTCGGTGATTTTCTACGGCGATGAGGAGCAGCAGAGGATCGCCGAGAACACCATTGCGGAGATGACGGCGGCGAAAGTGTTTCCTGAACCAATCGTGACCGCAGTCGAGCCGGCCGGGGAATTCCACGTGGCCGAAAACTACCATCAGAACTACTACAACGAAAATTCACGCCAGCCTTATTGCATGTTCGTGATCTCGCCGAAGCTGGCGAAGCTCGAAAAAAAGTTTGCCGAAAAAGTGAGAGCGTGAACCGGACGAGCGACCTTGCTCGAATACCGGCCGCAATCTATTCCTCGGGACCCTGGTTCCTCAGAATCCGGTCGGCGCTGGCCGTGGTGGGTTCGGGCCGTTCGTCCAGCAGAAGCCTTCGCAAGGTGCGCAGGTCGTTGAGCAGCCGACTGCTCGTCTTCAGGTGTTGTTCCAGCTTATTCAATTTGAATTGCACAAGTCGGAGAGCCTCCACTCGGCGTTCCGACCTGGCGGCGGCGGCCGCACCGAGGTCGGCTTCGATCTCGCGTTTGGCTTCGGCGATGGCCTCGACCAAAAGCCGCACGTATTGGTGGGCATTCTCGACACTGTCAAACGGGGTTTGGAGGGAATCGTTCAAGGGTGAGAGTTCCTTAGCAAATGGGAAGTCTGGCGGAGAGGGATTCTATTCCCAATTGATTTCTTCGGCTACTTACATTGATTCCGAACGAGTTGTCCACAGTATCCAGTAAAGTTGCCATCAATACTGGGAGAACATCGTACATCAGGATTGTAGCTTTCGTGCAGCTTTTTTGTACTTCTTTCCTGGAGCCAATATAGATTAGGGGCGAGCACAGCCCTGTGGCTGCCGCTGTCTTGATCACGCCCGGAGGTTCATCGGGACTTGGTTCAATGAGCAGGGTTTTACTTCGGCCTCGATGCGGCGCACGACTCTCTCGACGGCACTCTTGACCTCGGGCGAGACTTCGACTCCAATTTCGAAACGCCGTCCTTCGATTCCGTACACGCGCAGCTTGATTGGCAGGCAGCCCAGAACGCGAGCCAACTCGATCGCTTCCGCCAGTCCCAGTCCATGAGTGGAAGCGGTTGAACTGTGCGAGGCAGGCGGATGCTGTCCGTCCCAAAGGAACACCGAGCCCGGCGGCGCACCAGTCATCACGGCGTCCACCACGATCACGTCATCCGCACCGCTCCAAGCCTCAATCAACTCCGCAGCTTCCCCACGGCGGATCTCCACATCCATTCTCAGTTGCCGCAGGCGTTCCGCGACCAGCACCCCAGCCGCGTCATCGCCGCGGTCCCGGTTGCCACAGCCAATGATTAGCATGCTTCAGTCCCCACCCTGGTGTCCTCGCGCTCCAGCACAACTTTCAAAAAGTGCGTCGCGCAGGAAATGCATGGATCGTAGCTCCGCACTGCCTGCTCGCACTTCCAGGTTGCCTCCTCGATCGGCCAGGCCACCAGTTGCGCGGCATACTCGCGAAGATCGTCCTCGATCCGCCGCAGGTTTTGGGAGGTTGGCGGGACGATCTTGGCCGTGACGATCAGCCCCTGCTCATCCAAGGCGTAGCGGTGATACAGAATGCCACGGGGCGCCTCCGTGATCGCCTGGCCCACACCGGTCCGGTTCGGCGCCTCGATGCGAGGTGCGGCCGGCGGTTCGTACTCGCGGATGACCCGCAATGCCTCGGCACAGGCGAAGACCAACTCCACCGCACGCACCACAATGCTGCGGAAAAGATTCTTCACTGGAGGTCGCAGGCCGGCTTCTGCCGCCGCATTGCGGGCCACCTCCGGCAGCTGGTCGAAATTCAAGTTGAATCGCGCCAAGGGACCTACCAGATACGATCCTCTTCCTCGCACCACCGAGTGCAGCGCATTCGAGTGCTTGACCTGCAACTCGACGAAGTGGTCCTCGTATTCGGCGGCGTCAATATCCAGGTTCCGATTGGACACCAAACGTCCTTCGTTGAAGGGGTATTCGTCGGGATGGCGAAGCGCTACGAACTCGTAGTCTTGCTCAAAGTCAGGGAACTGGAATCCGGCGGTCCAGCGCACCGTCGCCAATGAGGCTTCGAGAGCCCACTCCAGATCGTCCACTAAATCGCGTAACTGGTACTTCGTGGGAGTCTTGTAAAAGCCTCCGACCGCAACCGAAATGGGGTGGATCTCGCGTCCCCCGAGCAGTTGCATGATCCGGTTGCCGATCTTCTTGAGGCGCAGCGCCTTTTCGACCACCGCTCGATGATCCCGGGCCATGGCGATTACGTCCGGGTAGCCAAGAAAGTCCGGCGCGTGCAGCATATAGACATGCAGACAGTGACTCTCGATCCACTCCCCGCAGTAAAACAGGCGGCGAAGAAGCCGGACCGCCGGGTCCACCCGGATTCCCAAAGCCCGCTCGATCGCATGCACCGCGCTCATCTGGTAGGCAATGGGGCAGATGCCACAAATCCGCGCCGTAATGTCTGGAGCTTCGGAGAAGTGCCGCCCCCGGAGGAATGCCTCAAACAAGCGCGGGGGCTCGTAGATTTTCAGCTTCACTTCGGCGACGCGCTCGCCCGCCATCTTGATGTACAGCGCCCCCTCACCTTCGACGCGAGCCAGCGTGTCGACCCGAATTGTTCTTCCCCCGCGGCCGCTCATGTGCGTTCACACTCCTCGCTCGCTTTGCGGAACTGCCACGCCCAGGCATTGAAGCCTCGAAACGCTCGCGAGATCTGATCATCGGACTGTCCGAGAATCCGGAGCTGACTGGTCAGCGAAGCTGTGTTGGGAGTCTCCATGGGCCCGTAACAGCCGTAACAGCCGCGGTCGTAGCTGGGACACAGCGCTCCGCAGCCCGCCTGAGTCACGGGGCCAAGACACGCGATTCCCCCGGCCACGGCAATACACACATTCCCCTTGCGCTTGCACTCGATGCACACGCTGTAGGACGGAATGTTCGGCTTCCGGCCGGCCAGCGTTGCCGTGATCAGCTCGATCAATTGATATTTGTTGATGGGGCAGCCGCGCAGTTCGAAATCCACCGGCACATGCTCGGCGATCGGCGTCGAGAGTTTCAGCGTGCTGATGTATTGCGGCGTTGCGTACACGATTCGGATGAATTGATCTACATCCTTCCAGTTCCGCAGAGCCTGGATGCCGCCTGCCGTTGCGCAAGCTCCGATCGTGATCAGCGTCTTGCACTGCCTCCGCACTCCCTGGATTCGCTGGGCGTCGTCGTGAGTAGTGATCGATCCTTCCACCACCCCGATGTCGTACGGACCCTTCAGCATCGTGCGAGTAGCTTCAGGGAAGTAGGCAATGTCCACCGCCTCGGCAACACCGAGCAGTTCATCCTCGGCGTCAAGCAGGCTCAACTGGCAGCCGTCGCACGAAGCGAACTTGAAGACACCGATTTTCGGTTTACGTGCTGGCTTGCCCTTGGATTCAGAGCTCATACTTCTCCAGTAGCGGCCGCATCTGCTCGTAGCGGAAGATCGGCCCGTCCTTGCAAATGAAGTAGGGTCCATACTGGCAATGTCCGCAAAGACCGACGGCACACTTCATGTTCCGTTCCATCGAAAGGTAGATATCGTCGCGGCTAAGTCCTTGTGTTATCAGCTCCCGCATGACGAAGCGCATCATGATCTCAGGGCCGCAGACCATCGCGACCGAACGATGCGGCTCCAACCGGGCGTACTTGAACAATGTCGTGACTACGCCGACGTGGCCTCGCCAGCTGAGGCCGCCATAGTCCACCGTGACCAGCACTTGATTCTCGCGGTGGCGAGCCCATGTCGCCAGTTCCTTGCGATAGAGCAGGTCGCGCGGGCTGCGCCCACCGTAAAGAATCACCAATCGCCCATAGTCTTTTCGATTCTGCAGGACCTGATAGATCACCGGTCGCAAAGGCGCCAGGCCGATCCCGCCAGCCACCACGATGACGTCCCGCCCCCGCGCGGCCTCAATCGGCCAGCTGGCGCCGAACGGCCCTCGCACACCCACGCTGTCGCCCACCCGCTGGTTCACCAGCGAATGAGTAGCCTGACCGACCGAGCGCACCGTGTACACCAATCGATCGTGTAATGCGGGGTCGCCGCTGATGGAGATGGGCAGCTCCCCGATCCCAAACACCCACAGCATGCTGAACTGCCCGGGCTGGAACGACCGCCCATTGGCTCCCGCCTCAGGCTCAAGCCTCAGGGAAAACGTATCTGGCGTTTCCTTGGCCACCTCGCGAACCAGATACGGCTGGGGAAGCATCGGATTGGTTGTGATCGTGCCCGCCATGGTGGTCACCGGGACGCGTAAACATCGAGCAACTGCAGGCGAGTCGCCTCCAGCCGCTGCTCCATGATCTGGGCAAACCGCTTCAAAACCTCATAGCCAAGATCGTGGTTCTCCTCGCACTTCGTGCGTAGACATTTGCCGTCGAGCGCAATGGCGCGTGTGTCCTGCACCGCATGCGCGTGGAACTTCCAGATGTAGGGTGGCAGCAACCACGACCAACCGAGAATGTCTCCTGCCCCCAGAGTCTCCACGACAATCGGGTTGCGGTGCGGAGCGAAAATCTCCAGGGCTACCTTCCCCGACCGGATCAGATAAAACTCGTTGGCTTCCTCTCCCTCCTTGAAGATGTAAGTTCCCGGCGCGAATCGGACGTTGGCGGCGCAGCCCGTTAGTAAGCTTGTGTAGTACGACTCGAGACCGGCAAAGAAATGATGTTCCGCGATGATGCCCTCAAGCGTTTCCATTCTTTCCTCCTTTCCGTATAGCCCGAACCTCCTCGGTAATATCGATCCCCACCGGGCACCAGGTAATGCAACGGCCGCAGCCAACACATCCCGAACTGCCGAACTGGTCGATCCACGAAGCCAGTTTGTGGGTCATCCACTGCCGGTAGCGCGACTTGGTGGAGGTTCGGACACTTCCCCCGTGGATATAAGAAAAACTCTGCGTGAAGCAGGAATCCCACCGGCGCCAACGCTCGGCGTGGTCGCCGGTTATGTCGCTCACATCTTCCACGGTTGTACAGAAGCACGTCGGACAGACCATGGTGCAATTGGCGCAGGCCAGGCAGCGTGCGGCAACGTTATCCCAGCGCGGATGCTCGAAGTTCTGGTAGAGAAGCTCTTTGATTCCTGTGGTGTCGATGCTGCGCACCTGCTCGCCTGCCGCTGCTGCCACGGCCGCGTCTGCTTCCTTAGAATCCTGTTCAGTGGCCGGAGCCATTCGCAGTTCGGCGAGCACCTCGGCGCCACGATCGCTGTTTGCCCATGCGACGAAGCGGTGTCCCTTTGACCCGACGAGTTCCGTAAGCACCAAGTCGGCACCATTTTGCACCCGCGGCCCGGTTCCCATCGACGCGCAAAAACACGTAGCCGCCGACTGTGTGCATTGCACCGCGATGGTGAACGCGCCCGCCCGGCGCCCCTCATAGATCGGATCGCGATACTTGTCGTCGAGCAGCACGCGGTCTTGCACCGCAATGGCAGCCAGTTCGCATGCCCGCACTCCCAGAAATGCCTGGGGATGCTTGGGCTGCGCCTCATTGTTCAGGATTCGGAACGTGCCGCCCTGGCGCTCAGCTGACCATAGCCGCGCGTCCGCCGGGTGCAGATACTTCTTCCAGCTCTGCGGTCCTACTGCATATCCAAAAAGAGCTTCGTCGTCGCGCCGCTTCAGCCGGTAGCGACCGGGCTCCTGCTCGTCGGTCCAGCCCGCGGGCAGATCCTTCGCCGACTCAACCTTGTCATAAACGATCGCCCCGTCCCGCAGCGTGGGCCCGATGACCTCGTAGCCTTTGCGTTTCAGCGCCGCAAGCAACTCCCCCATCTGGCTTGCTTCTAGAACTCCATGCGCTTGCTCCGGCACACCATTACCCCGCAATACATCTCTCGATGCCAACAAGCCGCCGGCAACCACAAGATTCCCTTCTTAAGCGGCCAACTGGGAGATGGCCGCGACTACTCTTCCGGCCATGCATGGCAACAGAATATTGTCAACCCTGGGCCACAATAATTCCAGTCGTTTTCGCCAGTCACGGGTATGTGCGAATGGCTGCCTTCAAGTCCCCGTTTTCCCTCTCCGGTTGTTTGAGATATGCCCGACTCTTCGACCACGCATCTATCCCGCATCATCGATCCGGCAGCGCACGATTTGCTGCGGCTATGGTTGCCGAGGTTTAATGTGCCATGCACTGGAACGACGCGGGGATTCTTTCTCTGATTCTGCTGGCGATGATATCGCTGCTGCTCTTGCTTCTTTATCGCACTCGCCTGGGTTCGCTTCTGCACGAGCATATCGCCGACCGCCCGCGCCGCAGGCTGTTTCTCGCATCCGTCAGCTTCTTTCTGACCTTTGCCATTGTGCGGGGATTGGTTTTTGCCATCCAGCACCAGATTCCGCCTTTTCACTACATCATCATGGGCGGCCGCCACATCCACCACCTGGTACCCGGCATTCTGATTCTGCTGGCCGTTGGTTTTGGCTGGCTGTGCGAAGTTGGAACGGGCAGCGATTCTTCATCGCTGTTTGTCAGTGGCTTGATGTCGCTGCTTTACGGAGTAGGTTCGGCGCTGACGCTCGATGAGTTTGCCCTTTGGCTTAATCTGAAGGACGTTTACTTCATGCGCGAGGGACGGTCAAGCATCGACGCCGTCGTCCTGTTCGGCTCGCTGCTCGCAATCGGGGGATGGGGCGCGCCTCTATTCGCCGCCCTGGCAAAACGCATGACGAAGCAGAATCGCTCGCCGCAACCAGAAGACGCCGAGGAGCAGGCAAAACGTCGGCAATCGGAGTAGAGAGACCTAGTCCGGAGTAGCTCCGAGATACTCGTCGTGGCCTGCCAGCGCCTCATCCAGCCGTGTGAGAGTGAAGATCTCCTTCACGCGCGGGCTGAGGTTGATGAGCTTCAACTGGCACCCGGCCTTCTTGGCCGAGATGTACACGCCGACGATCATGCCCAGCCCGGAGCTGTCGAGGTAGCTGACATCGCTGAAGTCGAGCACGAGGCGCTTGTTCTCGGCGATGAGCTTGCGCGCGGTGTCGCGCAACTGATCGGCGTTTTCCATGTTGATTCTGCCTGAGCAACGAACGGTCGTTTCGGTAGGCGTTTTCTCAGTGGCGAGCGTCAGGGTTGGTGTGGGCAGCGGATTGGCAGCCATACAGACCTCCTAATCGGAATTTCCTTTCTGAATAAATTGGGCCCGGCCCGGGGGAAGTGTTCCTATTGGGCAGGAAGCTTACCTGCGGCATCGGTCACTGTCAAGGGCGCATATCGCGCCATGCTAAATGTGACTGGGGGGCTGGCGGATACGTAGGATGTGACCCGACTCAGAGGTCGGTGCATCGGAAGGCATGGTCCGGCTGCTAGGTTTTCGACGAGCCCTCGGTTCCCCGGCGTTGCGCTCCCAGGCGCGCCATGCGAGGAACAATAATCAAAGCCACGGCGTAGAGGGAAATGGAGACGGCAATGGATCCCGAGTGGCCGTGGGGCAAGTCTTCGAACAGCAGCTTGGCGGTGACAAAGGCGAGCGTGCCGTAAGCGGTCCATACGAGTTCGATACGCTGCCAGCGGGAGCCGGCGAAGGCGAGGGTGAGCGCCAGAACGCAAGTAATCAGCGTGCGGATGACGGCAATATGAGATGCGCCGGGAGTCATGCCCAACGCCGCCAGCCAGACCAAGGCAGAGACGAGCAGGGTTGCGGCCGCGCTGACGCCCAGAATTGCCGATAGCAACCGAAGCAGCCGCTGGTTCCACCGTTCACCTGGGAAACGTCCTCCGAAGAAGTAGCAGAGAAGCACGGACGCGGCCACGATCCAGACCATCCAGCCCGGCGTGTTGGGAAAGGTTCCGGCCAGGGCGCGGCCGGCATAATCCAACAGGCCAGATGCAAGAGCCGCCGCAGCCAGAAACACCAAGCCATGGAACTCAAGTGTGAGGCAAGCCGTCCGGACGCCCACCAAGGTGGCAACAATCGCGGCCACGCTCAAGAACAACGCCAGCAGCAGCGGCGGGAGACAAAGGAAGCTGCCCGCCAGGAGGAGAACGGCACTCCAGGTGGAATACACGTGGTAGTTGCGTTGTTCCGGCAGGCGGTCGAAGCGGACAAACGCGATCGCGTAACAAGCGGCCGAGAGGAGCAGGCAGAAAATCCCTAAGTCCACGCGCGCGGCAGGCTCGAACCAAAGCCAGCTGAAGGCCGCCAGCAGGAATGCGATAACGGTCTGCACGATCTCGAAGATGGTGATGCGCTGGCGCAACCACGTAGTCCGCAGGGCGACGCTTGCCCCATAAATCAGAAACAGAGCAGACGGGAGCGTGAGCAGTACTGCGTTCTGGACGGCTGGGTAATCCGAGCGGGCGCTTTCGGGAAGCGAATAGATGTAGATCAGGATCCAAACCGCAAGGTCCGCCGCGGGCGCCACCAGAAAACGGAGGCGCAGCCAGCGATTGCGATCCGCCGCGAATTCACTGGCCAGGGCCATGATGAGGAGCGCCACAATGAAGGGCGCCAGATCGCGCGTGGCAATCATCAATGCGAGGGCGGTGGAGATCGCGGTGACGCTGGCTATCCAGATGACCGGTGCGAGATTGCGTTTCCATGCGAGGGCCGACGCGCCAGCCACGAACGCGGTCAGTAAGCCGGCGGTCACGGAAGTTGGCAATACCTTGAAGCGCAGGGTGAGTTCCGAGAGCATGGGGGCGAGAATCAAGCCTGAGGTAACGGCGTATGCGATGCTGGTAAAAGGAATGTTTGCCGGGACCCGCGCAGCCCATAGCAACCACATTCCCGCGTAGGCAAGGGCCAGAGCCACGACCACCCACTGCGGCAATGAGCCGGATTCAGCCACGGCTCGGAGCAGGTAGGCGCCCGCAATTCCGAGCATGGCTTTACCCACGACCGGAAACACTCCTCCAGCTTGCGGAAGGGCCGACTCTTCGGCGGCAGGCGTTCCCCGCGCAGGCGCGGTTGCTGGGGAGGGGCGCGAGTTGGCGGTTTCGGAGGAGCGTTCCAGGGTGGAGACTCGGCGCTCCAGGTGCTCCAGCCGGTCGGAAAGCCGTGCTAAAGCGTCGAGAAGGTCGTCCATAATCTCCACCGCTTGAGGCTGGCAACGAATACCGGCCGAGCGTCGTGCTCGGAACGTCGTGCTCGAAACTCAGTACGCGGGTGTGGCGCCGGGAAGTGAACCCGAATTTTTCTCCGGCCAGGGTGGCAGGAGCTTCACCAATACCCACAGGATCACGAGCGGTAGAACGGTCAGCACAATGGCCATGAGCAGTCCTTCGCGCGTGACCAGGCCCATCTTGTACGTCGTGTATCCCAGGAAACTCTTGGAGAACAACTGTCCGCCAATCACGACGTTCCAGCGCATGGCAAAAATGCCGATCATGGTCAGGCATCCGGCCAGCACATAAATGCGTTTCCGCGCCGTCGCGCTGAGCTTCAGCACCTGGGTCAAAGCTAACAGCACAATCGGCATGACTGTCCCCAGCATGATCTGGACCACGATATGCGACATGTACAGCTTGGTGTGGACCATGAAATCCAGGCTGCGGAAGCTTTCATCGGCCTCGTAGACGCGGTGGATCAGATCGAGCATTTCCAGACTGAAATCGATGATGAAGATGTAGAACAGGTAGCGCGCCACCGTGTCCACGCAACGCATATCGATCTTCTCTTTGCGCAATCGCATGATCAGCATGTAGAGCAGCATTACGGCGGCGATCCCCGACACCATGGCGGAGAAAATAAACACCACGGGCATGAGCGGCGACGACCACCACGGGTTCGCTTTGACGGAGCCGAAGATGAAGCCGACGTATCCGTGCAGCAGGAACGCCGAAGGGATGCCGATGAGAGTAATCACCCAGCCCACTCGTTCATCAATCGCAAGCGCGCGCTCGCTGATGTTGCTTGAGCCCAGGGTCATGACCTTATAGATCCAGCGCTTCCAGCCGGTGGTGGACTGTGACATAACGACAATGTCGCGCCGGTAGTCAAGCCAGATCTCGAATACCAGAACCGCCATCAGGTACCAGAGGTAGACAAACCCGAACATGGCCATCGCGGACGTCCCGTGCGGCGTCAGGTACATCTCGTACGAGCGTTCCGGATGTCCAAGGTGCAGTTGCAGCGGCAGCGGCGCCACCAGCAGGAAGGCCAGGGCCGTCAGCAATGCCAGCCGGTAGGTGGGCTTAACCGCCTGCACCTGGAACACGCGCTCCAGCGACGCCAGAATAAATGCGCCAGCCACCAGCCCCGTGAGAAACGGATACAAAACGATCAGGACGCTCCACTGGAGCTCGATTTCGTTCGGATACATGAAGCCTTCAACGCCGGGCATATCCGTTACCAGTCTCCTTGTTGCACGGAAGCATTCATCGCACCGAACCATCCAGGCCAAAGTAAAAGACCTTGGCGTGGGTCGCCATGTAAGGTTTCAGGATTTGAACGCTGTGAGTCTTCAGAAACTCGTGAATCGGGTCGTTCGGATTCTTCAGGTCTGCCAGTTGCCGCGCCCCGGTCGGACAGGCCTCACAGCATGCAGTGGTCAGGCCTTTCGTGATCCGGTGATAGCAGAGAGTGCATTTTTCGGCGGTCTCGGTCTTCGGGTTGAGGAAGCGGCAACCGTAGGGGCAGGCCTGGATGCAATACCGGCAGCCGAGGCAGTATGTCTTGTCTACCAGAACCACGCCATCCGGGCTTATAAACGTCGCGCCCACCGGGCAAACCTGCGTGCAGGGTGAATCCGAACAGTGGTTGCACAGCTTGGGCACGAAAAAATTGTCCCCGCCCGCTTCTTTGGTAGGGGGAAATCCGTCCTTGGCGCCGTCGGGCGAGTCTACGTGGGGATTTTCAATGTCGTAGTCCGTCCGGTGGTAGCGCTCAACCCAAGTGCGGAAGTATCCGTCCGGCACGTCGTTCTCGGACTGGCAGGCGCGGACGCAATTCCCGCAGCCGATGCATTTGGGTAGGTCAATGAGCATGCTCCACCAATGCTGGCTCATGGTGTAGTTGGGGGACGACTCCGGGCTCCCAGCCAGAACGTACTTCCATGCGACGGCCGCCGCCGGCAACAGAAGCAGCATGTGGCGTCGGGTAATGCTCATTTCGTCCCTCCGTCGGTGATGGCCGGACTGTGCGGCTGGTGGCACGCATCGCAGGCAAGACCGGTGGAGTGGTCGGCGGAAGCAACCTGCGGGAAGCTTTTCGGTTTGGCCGCGTTCGCCTCGTGGCACTTCACGCAGAGTACCGCCGTGTCGAGCTTAGGGGGCTGAACCGAGGCCGGGTCGTCGGCATGCTTGGCCAGGGGTCCGTGGCAGGCCTCGCAATTGACGTGGGCGTGCTTGCCGTCTTTTTTCTTGTCGAGGACGTCGACATGGCAGGTCTCGCAAGTCTCATGGCCCGCGAAGTTGATGGGCCGGGCGGCGGCTTCGGCCATCGCGTTCCCGCGGTAATGCCCGTATTCTCCGAAGCTTTTTGGGACCAGGAAGCCGCGGATGACCAGGAACAGGATGATGCCCACGACAAAAACTGCTACCAAACGAAAAATATGTCCGGAATCTTTGAAGGCATGCATGGTGGTGCCCGCGCTTGATCGTTTGCGCCGGAGACTTGCCTGCAGCCCTCCGGCTAGCTGCAGTCTCAACTAGATACAGCAGACTGTGGGCAGATCGCCGTGTTCCGTGTCACTACCGTGCGTGGTGAGAATCACAGATATCAGTGACACGCGGCGCACGAGCGGCACGACGTGCGCTCATCGCGTCTCTAGCGAAGACTGGAATTCGCAGCTCCTATTTCTTCACCACTACCGCAATTCCCAACTCCCTCAACTGCCCTTCGGGCACCGGCGTCGGCGCTTCCATCATCAAGTCCTTTGCGGCGGCGGTTTTGGGGAAGGGAATTACCTCGCGCAGACTATCCGCTCCGGCCAGAATCATTACGATGCGATCGAGTCCAAGGGCAATTCCTCCATGCGGAGGAGTTCCATATTCGAGCGCTTCCAGGAAAAAGCCGAAGCGCGAACGCGCTTCTTCTTCCGTCATGCCGAGCGCGTGAAAGATTCTGCTCTGCACATCCTGCCGGTGAATACGGATCGATCCCGATCCCAACTCCGTCCCGTTCAGCACCACGTCGTAGGCAAGCGCGCGCACCATGGCCGGATCGGTTTCCAGTTTGTCCATGTCTTCATCGTGCGGCGAGGTGAACGGATGATGTGCGGCGTTCCAACGCCTCTCGCCTTCATCCCACTCGAACATGGGAAAGTTCGTCACCCACAGAAAACGGTAATCGCCTTTCTGGAAAAGCTTGTGCCGGTCGGAATATTTCTGCGCCAGTGCCACGCGCAGCAGCCCCGCCGAAGCATAGATTGCCATCTCCGCAGGCGTAACTTTGCGCTTGCCTGCCGGATGGTCGTCTCGAACAGACTGCGCCGAGCCCACCACCAGCACCAACAGATCGTCCGCCGCCGCGCCCGCTTTCTCACGGACTCTTGCCCCCGCCTGGGG
Source organism: Terriglobales bacterium (assembly GCA_049511255.1). Taxonomy (GTDB): domain Bacteria; phylum Acidobacteriota; class Terriglobia; order Terriglobales; family Acidobacteriaceae; genus Acidiflorens. The sequence continues at coordinate 30,962 of JBEKYF010000016.1, forward strand.
ATACTTGTTCTCGATGCGCTTGAAGTCTTCGAACACGCGCGCGCCGCCCTTCGCGACAAACAGCGGCTTGATGTCGTCGCGCTCCTTGCGCGAAAGCTCGCCCACGTGCGGAATGCGGATGGCAATCACCGGCAGCTCTTTATTGATGGCAAGCGATTCCAGATCAGCCGCCGCAAAACACTCGCCCACCTCGGTGAAAGCAGGCACACGCAGGTCAGGCTTGTCGATGCCGTACTGACGGATGGCATCGTCGAAGTCCATGCGCGGGAAAGGCGTTTTGATCTCGTGCCCCGCGGCCTTGAAAGCCGCAGTCAGAAAGCCTTCAACCACTTCCCAAACCCGCTCCGGCTGCGGATATGACATCTCAAGATCGATCTGGGTGAATTCGGGCTGGCGGTCGGCGCGCAGATCCTCATCACGGAAGCAGCGCACGATCTGAAAATATTTGTCGAAGCCCGAGATCATCAGGATTTGCTTGAACAGTTGCGGCGATTGCGGCAGGGCGTAGAACATTCCCGGCTGCACGCGGCTGGGGACGAGATAATCGCGCGCGCCTTCGGGCGTGGAGCGCGTCATGAATGGAGTTTCAATTTCGAAGAACCCCTGCGAAGCCAGGTTGTCGCGGATGGCGAGCGCCACTTTGTGCCGCAGCTCAATGTTGAACTGCATGACCTCGCGGCGCAGGTCGATGTAGCGATATTTCAACCGCATCTCCTCGTTCGCCAGCACCGTATCCGACGGCAGAAACGGCAGCGGTTTCGAGACGTTCAGAATGCGCAGCTCTTCCACCACCAGTTCGACTTCGCCGGTTGGGATATTGGGATTGATCGTGTCGGCATCGCGGCGCTTGACCGTGCCGATGGCCGCGATCACGAACTCGTTGCGCAGCGCTTCCGCTTTCTGGTGCACGGAGGCATTCAGTTCGTGGTTGAACACGACCTGCGTCACGCCGGTGCGGTCGCGCAGATCGACAAAGATGATCTGCCCAAGATCGCGCCGCCGGTTGCACCATCCCATGAGCACAACTTTTTTGCCAGCATCGGAGAGCCGAAGAGCCCCGCACATATGAGTTCGCCTGAGGTCGCCTAAAAAATCGAGCACGGTTTTCGCCTTGTCTAGCTGGAGTTACGGTGGTGAGCCGAAACGAGGATTATAAACGGGACGGGCTTCAGGAATTCAGGCGATCGCGATAGGCTGGCCATCCGCCATAGTTAAGGTGGGGATTAAATTTCAACTGCCAGCTCAAAGCAAAAGCCAAGCTAGCGCCCCGCCACCAGTCGCTGCTCCACCAAATCCTCGATTCGATTGAGGACATCGTCCTCGGTCATATGGGTCGAGTCGAGCACAACTGCATCCTGCGCCGCCACCAGCGGAGAAGCCGCGCGCGTCCGGTCCCGCCGGTCGCGCTCACGAAGTTCCTCAGCCATCGCCTGCGCCGATGCGCCCTTCACCTGCTGCTGGTCCAGCCGCCGCTGCTCGCGAATCACGGGATCGGCGTCGAGGAAAACCTTTAAATCGGCATCGGGAAAAACTTTTGTCCCAATGTCCCGCCCTTCCATCACGACGCCGCCGCCGATGCCCATCTCGCGCTGCCGCGCCACCATCCACTCTCGCACCTTGGGATGCACCGACACGCGCGACGCCGCCTCCGATACATCGCGCTCGCGGATGCGCGCGGAAACATCTTTTCCGTTGAGCAGGACACGATTGCCGCCGATGGAGCGATCGAGAGTAATGCGCGAATCCTGCGCCATCTTCAGCAGCGCATCCTCGTCATCAAATGACGCGTCCCACTCGATCGCCCTGAGCGCCAGCGCGCGGTACATCGCCCCGCTCTCCAGGTTCACATAGCCGAGTTTGCGCGCCAAGCGGGAAGCGATCGTGCTCTTGCCCGCTCCGGCCGGGCCGTCAATGGCGATGATGAGTTTGCGTTGGGATGGATCGGTCATTGGGCGAACGTGCGATTCTACACGGCTCGCGGATGGAAAACTATAGGACTGTGGAACGATGAGATTTTGACCGTGTGGGCGACGGGCGCCCTCGCGAGCCTGCCCTGAGCGAAGTCGAAGGGTCCAAGCCGAGCAAAGTCGGCGGTGCTCTCTGCTGGCGGCGATTCTCATTGCGGGCAACAACCCAGCCCTGAAATTCGACTAACCCCTGTCCTTGCAGTTCAGCTCACCCGCTCCGGGCGCCGATTCTTGGGGACGTACACCTGCTTAGGCGGCGTTACCTGCAGCAGCGACTTGCTCCCGACATGCACAAAGCTCAATTCACGCGCCGAAAGCAAGGCATGGATGGCTTCTTTCACCCGTGTCCGTGGAACGAAGTTCGCCAGGAAGTTTTCGACCTCGCCCTCATCGACCGCGACCACGCAGTCCAGATATTTCGAGACCAGCGCGGAGAGTGCTTCCGGCACCGAAATGCCCACGCCCTCGCGCACTACTTCCGGCGCCCAGCGCGACAATTCATCCCACACGGAGCCTTCCTCCACCGTGTAATCCACGCGCGTGATGCGCAGCTTGCCCCAGAGTTCGCTCAGCGCGCGATCGAGGCCGGCGTTTGAAACCGAACCGCCCAGCATCTCGCCGAGTTTAGTTTTTGAAATCGGTCCACGCTGCCGGATGATTTCGAAAGCGTCACAGGCCAGCGGCGAATAGGGAGAACGCGGTCCGGTGGCGGGCGGCTGCTTCGGATTGCGCTCCCCGACGAGCGAATAAAAATAAGGAAATACCGAGGCCGCCAGCAAGAATGCATTGTTCTCGTCAATCAGCGGAGCCTCGTAGGCTGCCTGGTCGCGCAGCGCGCGCACCATCAGTTCGGTCGCCTCTTTCGCGCGCGGATCGGCATAGGCGTGCTGGCGCGTCGGCAGTTTGTCATCCGCCCCAACCCAGGCTCCCATGAAAGTCGGCAGCAGAATCGCAGGCCGCGTCGGATACATCAGACAAAATCCCACCGACTCGAGGAAGGCCCGCGCCTCATCAAGAGTGCGCACGGGCTGGCCGTCGAGGCGCCACTTTTGCATGCGAGCTTGCAGAAGTTCCGGGTCGGTCATGATTTCGATTAGAACACAGCGATCGCCGATTAGCGTACGCCGCCCTGGTGGGAGCTCGCAGCTAGATCCTCTTGAATGCCTTCTGAATATCCTGCATGGAATAGCGCAGCACCACGGGCCTGCCGTGCGGGCACGTCATGGGATGCTCGGTTTTCGCCAGCTCCGCCAGCAGCCACTCCATCTTGTTTTGTTCGAGTGGCATATTGACTTTGATCGCGGCGTGGCATGCAATCGATGCCGCGATTCGCGCGCGCACCGCTTCCAGATTGATGGCCTGGTCTTCGCGCGTGAGCTGCTCCAGGATTTCGTTCAGCATGTGCTCGATCTGCGCCGCGTCCACGCCCGCCGGCGCGATCTTTACCGCCACGCTGCGCGCGCCGAAGGGTTCCGCCTCAAAACCATTGCGCGCCAGTTCTTCGGCAATGTCGCTGAAGATGGCTTGCTGGGCCGGGGTCAGTTCGATGACCAGGGGCATGAGCAAACGCTGGCTCTCGACCTGCTGCGCCGAGCGTTGCCGCAGGATTCGCTCGAACAGTACGCGCTCGTGCGCCACGTGCTGATCGATGATCCAGAGCCCGTCTCCGTTGACCGCGAGAATGAAGGAATTTCGAATCTGTCCCAGAGGCCGCAGCGTCCGCAGCGACTCGAGAGTTGGCGCCGCTTGCGGCTCCTGCGCGATCGGCGGGGCGCAGCCGTGATCGGGAATCGTCTGCTGAGTGATCGTCTGATCGGCGCTCGTCTGATCGGCGCTCGTCGGATAAGCGATCGTTGCCTCCCGTGCGCGCGCCAGCGATACCGCCGCGTTGGCCTCGACCGCAATTCCTCCTTCAAATTCCAGCCGCGCCGTCGTCGCCGGAACTGCCGCCGCTTGCAGCGCGAACCCGCCTGGCGCCGCCGGCTCGTATAAGTCGCGCCATGGGGCGCGCTGCAAACCGTCGCTGCCGCGCGTGCCTTGGCTAATCGAAAGATTGGCGAGGCGGGGGCTGGTCAGGCCGGGCCTCGCCGTTGGCTGCGCGCCAATTTCCGTCAGGAACTGCGGTACCGGGCGTGCCTTCATCAACGCCGCGCGTACCGACTCGCGCACGAAATCGTGAATCACCGTTTGCTGGCGGAAACGGACCTCGGTCTTTGACGGATGCACATTCACGTCCACTTCGGCAGTCGGCATCTCAATAAAAAGCAGAACCACCGGATAGACCGTTGGCGGCAGGATGTTGCGATACGCCTCGGTGATCGCATGCTGAATGAGGCGGTCGCGGATCAGCCGCCCATTCACGAAAATAAAAATCGAATTGCGATTGAGCTTCTGAATTTCCGGCTTCGAAACAAACCCATGCAGCCGCACCTCGCCGAAATCATGGGGCGCGGATACTCCCCTCGATAGGCTTAGGGCAGACTCTGTCCGCGAAGCCTCATCCTCCACTTCAGCGGACTCCCGAACAGCAGTCTCGGCACCGCGCCACCACGGCGGGGGCTGGGGCAAGCCGATGCGCTCCAGTGGTTGCACTGCCGCGAGCGGAATCAACTGGTCAAGGGTCTCGCGTCCAAAGACCTGGTACACGCGCTCGCGATGACCGGCAACGGGCGGCGCCACCAGTAACGCATTCGTCGCCGAGTGCAACTCGAAATGCTTCTCCGGATGCGCCAGCGCATAGTGGGTTACTAGCGAAGCGATGTGGGAGAGTTCGGTCGACTCTGATCGCAGAAATTTTTTGCGCGCCGGCGTATTAAAGAAGAGATCGCGAACCGTGACCGAAGTTCCCAGCGGCAGGCCCGCCTCTTCCACGCGGATGATCTTGCCGCCGTTAATTTCGAGGACCGTCCCGGCCGCTTCCTCTTCGGCGCGGGTTTCCAGATGCAGCCGGGCAACTGAAGCAATGGAGGGCAGCGCCTCGCCGCGAAATCCGAGGGTCGAGATGCTCAGCAGGTCGTCAGTGTCTTTTATCTTCGAGGTGGCGTGACGCTCGAAGGCGAGCATGGCATCGTCGCGCACCATGCCGCAGCCGTTGTCGGTGATCTGGATCAGTTTCTTCCCGCCCGCCTCCACCTGAATGCGAATGCGCGTGGAACCGGCGTCCAGCGCGTTCTCCAACAACTCCTTCACCACTGACGCGGGACGCTCGACCACCTCGCCGGCAGCGATCTGGTTGGCAACTCTCTCGGGAAGAATGTGAATCTTGCCCATGGGACTCAGTGGTCAGTGGTCAGTAGCCAGTGGCCAGTGTGACAGATTCAACGGCGCAGCGTAAAGGCGGGTTAAGGGTGGCAGTGCCGGTGCGCGAGACCTCACGTATCGTATAGTTTTTCTTGGGAGCAGCTGGCATGAAACATGCAATTTTGGGAGCGGGAGCAATCGGAGGTTTGATCGGCACGGCGCTGGCATCGCTTGGCGAAGATGTTACGGTGGTGGTTCGACCGGAGAAGTTGGCGAGCTATCCCGCGAACTTGATGCTGGAGCGTCCTTCGGGCTCACTTACGGCACCGGTGAAGGCGGTCGCCACGCCGACGGAGTCGGTTGACGTACTGTGGATCGCAACCAAAACCTATCAACTGCAAACTGCGCTGGAAACAGTGCAGGTATTGCCGGGCTGCGTGGTTCCATTGCTGAACGGAGTGGACCACATCGCGTTCCTCCGGGCGCGATTTGGACGTGAGCGCGTGGTCCCGGCAACGATCGCGGTGGAAGCGGAGAGGATTGCTCCGGGACGATTCATCCAGCGCTCTCCGTTCGTTCGCCTCAACCTCGCCGCCAGCGGAGAACCATTATTGGGAGCCATCATTGGACAGTTGAGAAATCTTGGATTCACCTGCCAGTTCATTCAGAACGAGCAGACCCTGCTGTGGGGCAAGCTCTGCTTCCTCGCCCCTTTGGCGCTGGTGACGTCCGCATCTGGAATGAACGTTGGAGAGATTCTTGCGGACGCGGCATGGAAACAGAAATTAAGCTCTGCACTCGCCGAAGCATGCGCCGTGGCGAACGCGAGCGGCGCGGAGATTGACGCGCGGCAGCTCCAGGCGACTTTCGACAATGCGCCGCCGGGTATGCGCAGCTCCATGCAGAAAGACCTTGTCGCCGGGCGGCAACTCGAGTTGGATGCCATTGGCGGTCCCATTGTGCGCGGCGGGGAACATTATGGCATCGATGTCTCCACGACGGTGGAGCTGATGGCTGCGATTGGCTCGAAGACTGTCGCGCGATGACGATGGCCACCCCCTAAACGGCGGCTGTTTTCGAAGCGCTATGGTGTCGCTGAAGCGATATCCTGGGGCAAGCCTTGTCCCTGTTTTCGTCTTGCTCTGGCCAGCGCGCCTTCGACCGGAACGACCAGATCTTGACGCACGTCGAGGCCGGGAAAACTTGTCTGCAGCGCATTGTAGAAAACCTGGCGCACATCTGGAGACTGACGAAAGACACTGCCCGTCATTGCCACGGGAAGCAAGGCCAGTGCGGCATGGGGCGGATGAGGCGCGAGACGGCGGATGACGATGGCGGCGAGCTCAGCCAACCTGGCTCCGGCGTCGGCGAGGAGGTTGCGGGCGATGGAGTCGGCCTCGTCGACGGCGCGGAGGACGATGGGAAACAGGCGCGGGAAATCGGGTGGTGGAGTCGAGTTCGCTTGCTGCACAAGTTCGTCGAGGGTGTTGAGTTTCCAAGCTCGGAGGACCATGGCGGTGAGCGCGGTTTCGACGCCCTCATCGTGGGCGCTCAGGATGGCGGAAATGGCGCGGCGGCCGATCCAGTGGCCGGAACCTTCGTCGGAGACAGCGAACCCCCAGCCTCCGGCGCGCGCGGTGTGGCCGGCAGCGTCGCGGCCATAGACGATGGAGCCGGTGCCGGCGATCGCGATCACTCCGGGTCCCGCGCCGAAAGCGGCTTCGAGGGCAATCTCGGTGTCGCCGACAACTACGATTCTTGTGGGAGCAGTGTCGGGAATTAGTTCGGCGAGGATGCTGCGAATCTGCGCGGCGATCTCGGGCCTGGCGGCGCCTGCGGCGCCGATACAGATGGCGCGGATATGATCGGGAAAAATTTTCGCGGTGCCGCAGACCTGGCGGACAGCGGTGTGCAGAGCTTCCCTGGCCTGCTTCTCGCCGAGGCGAACGATGTTGCTGCCGCCGGTCATTGACTTCGCAAGCACCGTCGTTTCATCGGCGAGAACACAGCGGGTTTTGGTGCCGCCGCCGTCGATTCCGAGATAGTAGGCCATCGCGCTAGTTCTAACACAGGTTCGCTAATTAGTTTGGGGGCGGGCTCGGGTCGCGAACATGCTTGTACAATGCAGCGAACCTGTTGCTGGCCGCGGGAGCCGCGGCGAGCCGCGTCTCTACTTAGAGGAATCGCTTGGGATTGAATCGGATCGACCTGCTGATTATTGCGGCGTACCTGGCGGGGATCACGCTGTTCGGGCTGCGGTTTCGCAAGCGGCAGCGGACGATGCGGGATTACTTTCTCGCCGACCGCAACATTCCGTGGTGGGCGATTTCGCTGTCGATTGTGGCGGCGGAAACCAGCACGCTCACCATCATCAGTATTCCCGGCCTCGCCTACGATTCGAATCTTACTTTTCTGCAAGTGGTGATGGGATATGTGGTCGGGCGCGTCATTATTAGTTTTGTGCTGCTGCCGCAGTATTTTCGCGGCGAGCTGTATACGGCTTATCAGCTGATTGAGCGGCGGTTTGGTCCGGAGCTGCGCACGGTGACGGCGGGGCTGTTTCTGTTGACGCGGGCGGCGGCGGAGGGAGTGCGCGTGTATGCCGTGTCGATTGTGGTCTCGATTGCGCTGGGCACGGGCGAGGTCGCTTCGATCGCGATCATCACGCTGCTGACTTTGATCTATACGTTCGAGGGCGGGCTGGCGGCGGTGATCTGGACCGATGTGGTGCAGACTTTTATTTATGTTGGCGGGACGCTGGTCGGCCTCGTGACGATTTTGCATCTCGTGCCGGGAGGATGGGCGTCGGTGCAGGCGATTGCGGGGGGGCTGCACAAATTCCAGGTGTTCGATCTTCACTGTTTCGATCCCAAGGTCTCGGCGCACTGGCCGCATTTGGATTTTACGAAACCTTACACGCTGTGCGCGGGGATCATCGGCGGCGCATTTTTGACGACAGCGAGCCATGGCACCGACCAGCTCATCGTGCAGAGACTGCTGGCGGCGCGGAATCAACGGCAGTCGGTGCTGGCGTTGCTGTCGAGTGGCGTGGCGGTCTTTTTTCAGTTCGCCTTATTTCTTTTGGTGGGCGTGATGTTGTTTGCCTACTACCGGGTTCCGTCGGCTGCGTTTGGACGGGCGGATAGGATCTATCCGACGTTCATCGTCAGCCAGATGCCGCATGGGATTGCGGGCCTGTTGATCGCAGCGATTCTGGCGGCGGCGATGTCGAACCTGAGTGCGGCGCTGAACTCGCTCGCATCGAGTTCGATCATGGATTTCTATCTTCGCTTTCGTGCGGGCAGTCGTTCAGGATCTGACCCGGCGGTGAGCGAAGCGGCGCGACTGCGGCTGGCGCGGTTGGCGACGGTCGGGTGGGCGCTGGTGCTGTTTGCGCTGGCGGTGCTGGCCCTGCATCGGGTGGGGCGCGTGGTGGAAGTCGGGTTGCAAATCGCTTCGGTTGCTTATGGAGCGTTGCTCGGAGTGTTCCTGCTCGGAGTGCTGACCAGGCGCGCGAATCAGCGTGGGGCGATGGTCGGCATGATTTGCGGATTGGCGATGGAACTGTATTTGTGGGGATGGTCGCGGGTGGCTTTCACCTGGTGGGTCGCGATCGGAACCTGCGTGACGTTTGCGGTGGGATACGCGGCCAGCGGTTTGTGGAGGATTCCATCGAAAGCTTGAACCGCGGAGATCGCGGAGGACGCAGAGAGAACATGGATAAACGCGCAAAGGACAATCATTCCCGCCCGGAACTGGCGCGCGACCTTGGGTTGTCACATGCTGGGGCGGTGGTGGTGGGGACCATCATCGGGAGCGGAATTTTTCTGGTTCCGACCGAGATGATGCAGGCGGTAGGGTCGGCTCGACTTGTATATCTCGCCTGGGTAGTCGGGGGACTGCTCTCTTTTTTCGGCGCTCTTACGTATGCCGAACTGGGCGCGATGAAGCCGCAGGCAGGCGGCGAGTATGTCTATGTTCGCGACGCCTACGGGCCGCTGGCGGGATTTCTGTATGCATGGACCTGGTTTCTGATCGCTAAGCCGGCTTCGATTGCGACGGTAACTACTGGCCTGGTGCGGATCCTGGAAACTTTTCCGGTCTTCTCCTTTTTTTCGAGCGCTTGGATTTCGCATCCATTCACAGTCAGCTACGGGCAACTGGTGGCGATTGGAGCCACACTACTGATTTCGTGGCTGAACTACATTGGGGTTCGCCGAGCGGGAGAATTTCAGTTTCTGTTCACGCTGCTGAAGGTTGCGATCCTCCTCGGAGTTGCGGCGGTGGGCTTTTCCTACAGCGGAGGAACGTGGGCGAATTTCGCGACCGAGTTCACTGGGGCGAAAGGCGGCGTGGCTGGATTTTTTGCGGCCCTGGTGGCGGCGCTGTGGGCGTACGACGGTTGGAACGATCTGAACATGGTGGCGGGAGAGATACGGAATCCGCAGCGCAACATTCCGCTGTCGCTGATTTGGGGCGTGGCGACGGTGGGCGCACTCTACATTCTGGTAAACGCGGCGGTGCAGTACGTGCTGCCGGCGGCGGCAATCGCGGGCTCGAAGAGTCCTGCGTCGGACGCGGTGGCGCTGGTGCTGGGGCATGCGGGCGCCAGCCTGGTGTCGGCGGGCATGGCGATTTCGATGCTCGTGACTTTGAACGGCATCATCATGAGCGGAGCACGCGTGCCCTTCGCGATGGCGCGCGATGGATATTTTTTCAAGGCGCTTGCGGAGGTTCATCCGCGTTTCCACACGCCATCGATGGCAATTGTCATTCAGTGCGGGCTGGCGATCCTTCTTCTGCTGCTGGGCGGCAGTTTCCGGCAATTTTTTTCGCTGGCAATTTTCGCCGAGTGGATGTTCTACATGATCGCAGGCAGCACGCTGTTCGTTTTTCGGCGCCGGGAGCCAAACGCCGAACGGCCGTATCGCGTGTGGGGGTTTCCGGTGGTTCCGGCGTTGTTTGTGCTGGCTTCCGCGGCCCTTCTCTACTACACGTTCACCGACAATCTGAAAAGTTCGGCCGGTGGATGCCTGGCGATTCTGGCGGGCGTTCCGGTGTTCTATTTTTTTGCGCGGCGCCGGGCGGCGACACCAAAGTAATCGGCCATCGGGCTGAACATTAAAGGTGGTTACCAAAGGACAGGCGCAAGCGACACGTTTACCCCCCGCCCAATCTCCCCTAAGGTGAAGACTCCAATCCCCGAGCACTCTCCCCAGCTTCGGGTCCCCCTTTTGGAGTCATGGGATGCCTACGTACGATCGCGGTTTTCAACTCGGCCTGCTGCCTGAAAAGAAGTGGAACTGGCGGACCTTCGTAGCCAGCTACGGAATTGTCACGGGTCTGATTCTGTTTCTGATTTTTTTTGGGATCATCATGCCCGATACGCTGCTCATCACCGCGAACTATCACGTCACGGAGCTGATACCGCGGCCGGCGCTAAGGCCAGAACCGCCGCCCAAGCCGAAGCCGCTGCCAGTGCATGCGAAGTTGCTGCCGCCGGCACCCGTGTTCGAAGCGCCAAAACTGATCGTGCCGCACGAAATCCGCGCGCCCAAGCCGCAGCCGCAGGAAATTGAGCCGCCCAAGGTGACGATGAATAACTTCGCGCCGGCGGTGTTGAAGCAGACGAGCGGAGCGCGTCCGGTGCTGATTCATACCGGCGACTTCCAGGGAAGTTCAGTGGCGCCGACGGTGAATGCTCCGATTGAGAAGGTGCAGACGGGCGGATTCGGCGATCCGAATGGGCTGAAGCCGAGTGCCAACAGCAAGCCGAACGGCAAGCTGATCGCCTCCGCGGCGGGTTCGTTCGACATGCCGGTGGGGCCGGGACAAGGCAACGGGTCGGGCGGCGCAAAAGGAATTAAAGGAACCGTCGCGAGTGCCGATTTTGGCAATGGGGTGGCAACTGCGGGACGAGGAGACGGGCGCAGCAGTGGCCGCGGCAGTGCGGGAGTGCAGAGCTCAGGCTTTGGCTCGCAGGAGATCGCGCAGAACACGCCGCACGTTCAGCGCGTCGATAGCGGCCCAGCGGCCACGTTGGTCGAGATCACGTACAAGCCGAACCCGGTTTATACAAACGAAGCAAGGAATCTGAAACTGGAAGGCGAAGTCCTGCTCGAAGTAGAGTTCGCGGCGAACGGGCAATTACACGTAAATCGCGTGGTCCAGGGTCTGGGCCATGGACTTGATGAAGCCGCGATAGCCGCCGCTAACAAGATGCGGTTCAAGCCGGCCTCGCGAAACGGGCAGGCAATGGATTCGACAGCAATTGTGCACGTGGTATTTCAACTGGCGTATTGACCACTTTGGAGATAAGAGTTATGCGGAGAGTTATGAGCAATATGAACTGGATGATCTTGGCTCTGCTGGCGGTGACGATGACGGCAGCGGCCCAGCAGTCGGCGTCCGCGCCGCAGAACCCACAGCCGGTTGCGGCGACGCAGCCTAGCCAAGCTCAATCAGGTCAGCCACAGTCAAGTCTGGCGCCACCGACCACGATGGATCAGGTTGTAGACCGCGTGATCATGCGCGAGAAGGACCTGATCAAGTTCTTGACGCCGCGCACTCCAATTGTGGAAACCTATCTGCAGGACCTGACACAGGATCCGCAGCTGGGGCCGATTCCGCTGGATGATCATTACTTTCTGGGACGCATGGACTTGAGCGAATCCATCGACCGGAGCGACTACCTTCAGGACAAAGGCAAAGGCAAAGATGAAGGCATGGAGAAGCATCTTCTGGGCGAGTTCACGAAGAAGTTCAAGTTCCAGTACCAGCCGCTGGGCTTTTCCTGGATGATCTTCGCCGACCGCGACGACTTTGACCGGCAGCACTACGATTTCCACTACGCGCGGCGCGAGTTCCTGGGCGACGTGCGCTGCCTGGTATTCGATCTGACGCCGAAAAAAGATGCAGGACGCGGGCGCTTTCTCGGCCGCATCTGGGTTGAGGATCAGGACTTCAGCATTGTGCGGCTGAACGGCACTTATGCGCGTCCTTCGCGTAACAATTCTTACTTCCACATGGACAGCTGGCGGTTGAATTTGATCCCGGGTTATTGGGTGCCAGCGTACATCTACAGTGAGGAAGGCGACTTCACGGCGGGGGCCAAGAACAAGATCGCGTTCAAAGCGCAGACTCGCATGTGGGGATACAACCTGAAGACGGGAACGCCGAACGACGAACTTACGAACATCCGGGTGGACAGCGTAAAGGACGATACGCCGACCGCACAGGATGCTACTCCGCTGGCCGCCGAGCGCGAATGGCAACAGCAGGCGGAAGATAACGTCGTCGAACGACTGGAACGCGCCGGGCTGCTGGCGCCGGAAGGTGACGTGGACAAGATTCTGCAAACCGTGGTGAACAACCTGGAGATCACCAATAACATCGAACTGCCACGGCCAGTCCGGACGCGAGTGCTGACGACTTCTCCGCTGGAGACTTTCAGCGTCGGTAACACGATTGTTGTGAGCCGCGGGCTGATCGACGTGCTTCCCGATGAGGGCAGCCTCGCCATGGTGCTCTCGCACGAACTGGCGCACATTGTTCTGGGACATAATCTGGGCAGCCAGTACGCGTTCAATGACCGCATGCTGTTTTCTGACGAGGGGACTTACCAGAACCTCGGCTTCAAACACATTCCCGAAGAGGAAGCGGCCGCCGATAAGAAAGCCATCGAGATGCTAAAGGCCTCGCCGTACGCGCAGAAGCTGGATTCGGCCGGGCTTTTCATCAAGGCTCTGCAGGCGCGCGCTCCGCAATTGAGCGCTCTGCTGCAAGCCCACCTCGGCAACAACATCGCGGAGAACGGCACGGTGACGCGCATGGCGCAGCTGGCCAACTCAGCTCCGGCGCTCGATTGGAACAAGCTGGACCAGATCGCAGCGTTGCCTCTCGGTGGACGCGTCAAGCTGAACCCGTGGGATGACAAAGTGGAGATCGTGAAGGCACAGCCGGTCGCGATCACTTCGGCGCGTGACAAGATGCCTTTCGAGGTGACGCCGTTCTTCCCGCGGCTTTCGCGGTACAGCACTGCGAGCGCGCCCGCGGCCATCACTGCGGCAGCGCCAACGACGACGGCAACCGCCGCCAATGCCAGCTCCACTCCGACCAACTGAGTCGGCTCCAAGTTGATAGAAGCCGCAGGCCGGGACCGGAAGAAATTCCGGGCTCCCGGCCTGTTGTCTATTGGGGGTAACGCGGGATCGAGTGAAGGCTTGCCCTGATACGAATCGCGCGGGCACCGCGGGCTGCTAGGAGCTTTTTCTCTCCATCAAGTACGACTCCGTGTAGCCCACGTAATTGTCGGCGTAGCGGAGGATTGTCTCCTGGTCTTTTTCATTCAGGCGGCGGCGGAATTTTCCGGGAGAGCCCATCCAGAGGGAATTCGGCTCTACGATCGTTTTCTCGGGGATCAGGGTACCGGCGGCGATGATGGAGCCGGATCCGATGACGGCGCCGTTGAGGATGATGGAGCCCATGCCGATGAGGCAGCGGGCTTCGATTTTGCAGCCGTGGAGGATGGCAGTGTGGCCCACGCTGACGTAGTCGCCAACGTAGACGCCGTATTGTTCTTTCATGCCGTGGAGGACGCAGTTGTCCTGAATGTTGGAGTAGTGGCCGACGCGGATCTGATGGACGTCGCCGCGGAGGACGGCGTTCATCCAGACGCTGGAATGTTCGCCGAGCATGACGTCGCCGATGAGTTGGGCGGAGTCATCGATGTAGCAGGTGTCGGGGAACTGGGGGGTAACGCATTTGTAGGAGCGGATCATGAGCTTGAGCGGCAACAAGTTAACATATCATGGAGGCTCATATCATGGAGCGGTTGCCGAGGTCAGATGGCAGAAGTAAAAGGGCTTAACCACAGGGAGCACTGAGGGAAAGCCATATATTTTGCCCGACCATTTGCCGAGTGCAGTCCTGTACAATTTTTCCGAATGAAGCGGCTGGCGAGAGTTTCGGCGATCCTCTGGATTGTGCTGGGGGCAGCGGTGTGGGTTGCCGCCGAGCCCATTGCTTCTCTGCGGCCGAGCAACTACGTGAATGATTTTGCCGGGGTTCTGGACACGGCCACGCAGGCCCGGTTGAACGATCTCTGCCAGCAGGTGGATCAAAAAGCGCAGGCGCAGATTGCCGTGGTTACGGTGAAGTCGCTGGATGGACAGGATGTGGTGAGTTACGCGGTGGCGCTGTATCAGAAGTGGGGAATCGGGGCGAAAGGGAAGGATCGCGGGGTGCTGATCCTGCTGGCGACCGAGGATCGCAAGTATTGGATTACGGTGGGATACGGGCTGGAGGCAATTCTTCCGGACGGGAAGGTGGGCGGGTTCGGACGGGAAGCGGTGCCCTTGCTGCGCAACGGGGATTATGCGGGGGCGGTCACGTTGATGACTACGCGCGTGGCCTCGGTGATTGCGCAGGATGCGGGCGTGACGTTGGACAATCAGACTCCTCCTGCCGCGCCTCGCCAGCAACCCGCACCGGGCATGGGAGCGGGGAAGGTGGTGCTTTTAATCTTCGTTTTGTTCTTTATTGTGATTCCCATTTTGCGAATGATATTTCGCGGAGGCGGTGGTGGATGTCTGGGACTTTTGCTTGGGATGGGGCTGGGATCTGGCGGCGGAGGAGGATCTAGCGGCGACTATGGTGGTGGATTTGGTGGTGGTGGATTTGGCGGCGGTGGAGGCGGCGGTGGGTTTGGTGGTTTTGGCGGCGGGAGTACCGGCGGTGGCGGGGCGGGTGGCAGTTGGTAGAGAGGCACTTCGTAGAGTGAGAGGCGCGTGATGGGTCCGGAAAAACTGATTGATGAGTTTGTCGAACGGATGCGCGAAGCGGCGGGGACGAATCTGCTGGCGGCGATTCTTTATGGGTCGGCGGCGGCAGGAGATTATGTTGCCGGCTACTCGGACGTGAATCTGCTGTGCGTGCTGCGCGAGACGTCTTTCGCTTCGCTTGAAGCGGTGGCTCCGGCGATCGAATGGTGGGGAAAGCAGAAGCATCGGGTGCCGCTGCTGCTGAGCGCGGACGAGATGCGGCGGTCGGCGGACGTTTTCTCCATCGAATTCTTGGATATGCGGCGAAACTACCGGCTGCTTTGGGGAGAAGACGTTCTGCAGACTTTGGAGATTCCGATGCGTTTACATCGGGCGCAGGTGGAGTATGAGCTGCGGGAGAAGACGATCCTGCTGCGGCAGCGGTTGCTGATGGTGTCGGGGAACGCGGTGGCGAAATGGGAGCTGTTGCTGCGGTCGCTGCCCGCGTTTGGGACGCTGTTCCGTCATGCGCTGATTGCTCTCGGCGATGCGGGAGCGGGATCGAAACGGGAGGCGGCAGCTGCCCTGGCGGGTAAGCTGGGGATTGATGCCAGCGTGTTTGGTGAGTTGCTGGATATTCGGGAGCGGAAAGTGGAACGCAAAGCGGCGAAGGTGGATGAGATGTTTGCGCGCTACCTGCAGTTGGTGGAGCAGGTGACGGCGGCGGTGGACAAGATGCTGGATCCGGCGGCGTAGAGTTATCGCCTCGTAGATTTGAGAATTAATTTTGTATTCAGGAGAGTGATATGAGCAAGGGCTGGATTGTACTGGTGGTGCTGCTCGTGATCGTGCTCGTGCTGTTTGGACAGTACGTAGGAGTGCGCAATCAACTGGTGGCGAAGGATCAGGCGGTGAAGGCGGCGTGGTCGCAGGTGGATATCGTGCTGCAACGGCGCGCGGATTTGATTCCGAACCTGGTGGAGACGGTGAAGGGATATGCGCAGCAGGAAGTGACCGTGTTTGGGGACATCGCCAAGGCGCGGTCGGCGCTGCTTTCGGCGCAGACTCCGTCCGATAAGATTGCCGCGAACGGGCAGTTGGATGGCGCGCTGGGGCGGTTGCTGGTGATCGTGGAGAATTATCCGCAGCTGAAGTCGAACGAGAATTTTATGCGCTTGCAGGATGAGCTGGCGGGGACGGAGAACCGGATCGCCGTCGAGCGCAAGCGGTATAACGACGCGCTGCAGGATTACAACACTTATCTGCTGCAGTTCCCACACAACATATATGCGGGGTGGGCAGGATTCAAGCAGAACCCGGCGTACTTCCAGGCTTCGGAAGCTTCGCGCGCGGTGCCGAAGGTGGACTTTGGCGCGAAACCGGCGGCTCCGGCAGCGGCTCCGGCGCATTGAGTGGGTGGTGCAATCGTCGGTCGTCAGTCGTTGGTCGTTCGCAGTTCGACTCGGGCTGCTGGCCGGAGCAAATCACCGGGCTGGAAGGCTTTTGTCCGCCAACGACCAACGACTGACGACCAACGACTAGCGATCCCCAAAACTGAACATATTGCAGGTGCGTGCGTCACATTCTGGCGAGACGCGCTTTGGTATATAGATTGACAGGGTTTCCGGAATCCCCTCCGATTCCGAAGTCTCGGACATGAGGGGATCGGTATGTGCTGCCGCAGCAAGCCATTTCTGCCTACGATTCGCAATGTTTTTCGTGTAGTTGTCTTTCGGGTATTCCTCTTTCAAATTATTCTTGGTGCTTCCGTGGCTTGGGGGCAGGATGCGTCCACGGGCGCGTTGCGGGGCGTGGTGTTGGACGCCCAGGGAGCGGTGATTACGAACGCGGACATCGTGGCGATCCGGGTGGAGACGGGGATCCGCTACCACTCCGCCACGGATTCGGCGGGACGATTCGCAGTGGATCTGCTGCCGCCGGGGCAGTATTCGGCGCGGGCGGAGGCGGAAGGGATGTCGCCGCAGATTTCACCGGTGATTCGGGTGGATATAGGAGCGGCGGCGCTGTTGACGTTCAATCTGAAGGTGGCGGGGCCAAAGGAAACGATCACGGTATCGGATGCGCCGCGGATGGAGACGAACCCGAGTTCAGTCTCGGCGCTGGTAGATGATAAGGCGATCAAGGATCTGCCGCTGAACGGGCGGCGGTTTACGGACCTGTTGTTGCTGATGCCGGGAGTGACGCAGGATCCGCGAGACTTGACATCGGGCTCGAACGGCGATCTTTCTTATGGCGGGATTCGGGGATTCAACAACAGCTTCCTGGTCGATGGCGGGGACAACAATAACGGGTTCTATGGGCAGGCGATGGGACGGTATCGCTCGCCTTACCAGTTTTCGAACGAGCTGGTGCAGGAGTTCCGCGTGCAGTCGAGCGGCTACGGGCCGGAGTCGGGACGGGCTGGGGGCGCGGTGGTGAATGTGGTAACCAAGTCGGGCACGAACCAGTGGCACGGCAGCACTTTCTACTATTTGCGCGATAGTGCGCTGGGGGGAGCGGCGCCTCCGTTTGTGGGTTTCGACCCCAGCAATGTGCAGCACCAGTTTGGAGCGACGATCGGAGGGCCGATCCAGCGCAGCAAGACCTTCTTGTTTGCGAGTTACGATCAGCACATTTTTAATGTGCCGGCGGTGGTGGAGTTCCTCAACGGTTCAACGACGGTGGCGGCGCAACCGGGCACATACCCGAGTATTTTGGACTACGAGGTCTGCAATCCCGCTATCGGTGGGTCGGCCTGCGATGAGGCCATTGTGCCTGGCTGCCCTCCTCCGAGTGAGGGTGGGCCGCCCTGTGTTGCGCCCGCCGCGTTGGCGGCGGCGCAGCAGCTTTCGCAGAATGGGGGGACGAAACGTGAGCAGTTGCTGGGGGAAACGGGATCCGTGAAGCTGGACCGGGTGCTGACTCCGCATCAGTTTCTCTCGATGCGGGTGAGCACAGCGCGGTCTTACGGGACGAACAACGTCACTTTCGATTCGGGGAGTCCGATTACGAATGATGCCCTGAGCGCGAATGGGGAAGAGAACGTGGCGACGGAAACCGCGTCGCTCAGTTTGTCCAGTGGCATTACGCCGCGGCTGACGAGCCATCTGCGGGCGCAGTTTTCGCGCGACCTGGAGCAGTTGTTTCCGAATACGACCGGAACGCAAGGGGATATCTACGGTTGGATGGAGGATCTTGGGCAATCTTCGACCTTGCCACGGCAGACGCGGGAGCACCGGCTGCACCTGGCGGAGACTATGAGTTTGAGCCGCGGGCGCAACGAGTGGAAGTTCGGGGCCGACGGGATGCGGACCTGGGACTACAACTACTTTCCATCGATGTTCGGCGGGAAGTATATCTTCGACGACATTTATGTGGATCCGTTTACGTTTGCGCCGGAGCCAGCGAATGGGGGGAACCTGAAGTTGACGCCGCTGCGGGCGTATGCGCACACAATCATGCCGAGCTGGGATTGGGATGCCGGCAACTGGACCGGGCCTCCCGCCAACCTGGCGCGATATTACGAACAGAATTTCGGGAATCCGGTGTCGCATCCGGACAGCAACGACTATGCGGCGTTCGTGCAGGACACGGCGCGATTGACGCCGCACCTCACTTTGAGCCTGGGCGCGCGCTACGACCTGCAAACGTTTTCGAAGAAGGGAATGGAGAGCAATCCGCTGTGGCCGCAGGCGGGGAAGATGCCGCTGCGGGGGACGAATTTTGCGCCTCGGGTGGGAATCGGCTATGCCATCGGCAACGATCGGCCGGTGATGGTGCGGGCGGGATTTGGAATTTTCTATACCCGTATTCCGGGGATTTATCAGTCGGCGGTGATCAATGACAATGGACTGAGCGACAACTTTCTTTCCCTCGATAATGCGGATTACTACCAGCATCAGGTGTTTCCCACGTATCCGAATGCGGCGTTTAGCTGCCCACGGGGTCCGGTCTCATGCACGCTGCCGGCTTCGTTGCAGCAGTATGCGACCAGCGAGGTTTCGGCATTTGCGCCGGACTTTCGGACACCACGGGTGCAGCAGGCGAGTCTGAGCCTGGAGCGCGAACTGGGCGGCGGATTCATGGGGACGTTATCTTATCTGTTTGTGCATGGGGTGGATATGATCCGGGCGGCGGATGTCAATTTGCCGGCGCCGACTTATTACAGTTATCCGATCTACGACCCGACTGGCTATACGTTTCAGAATGCGTTTTATAACGTGTGGTCGTTTGCGACGTGGCAGACGAGTGCCAGCATCAGTTGTCCGTATCCGCCGTGTATCAACACATTGGATCGCCCGATCCCGCAACTGGGGGCAGTCGACCAGTATCAGAGCGCGGGCGCGAGCTTTTACAACGGCATGACGGTGTCGCTGCGGAAGCGGATGTCGAAGGGCATGGATTTCCGCTTGGCGTATACGTGGGCGCACGCGATCGACAACGGGCAGGATGCTCCTACGACGGCAACGTCAACGGTGCAGAACCCGTTCGCGGCGCCGAAGAGTGAGAAAGCGTCAAGTGTGACGGATCAGCGGCAACGGCTGACGATTGCAGCGATCGAGGAGCCGAATCCCTTTGCGGGCGGACAGAAAGCTTTGGCGGCGTTGTTCGATCACTGGAAAATCTCCGGGATCATGACGTTTGGCAGCGGCCGTCCGGCGAACGCGATGGTGGAGGGCGATCCGAATCAGGACGGGAACACAAGCAATGACCGATTGTCGGGGTATGGGCGCAATTCATTTATTGGTCCGGACTACGCGACCATGGATATGAGGCTCGGAAGGAAGATGGATCTCGGCGAACGGTGTCATCTGGAGTTGACCGCGGAGTCGTTTAATCTGTTCAATCGCGACAATAAGAGCTACGACATCAACGACAGCGGCTACTACAATTTGGCGGGACAGTTCATCAAGTACACCAACTACCCTGTCTCGGGAGGAGCCCCTTATCCGGCGTATTATCAGCAACCTACAAGTCTTATGCAGCCCATGAGGGCGTTTGCTCCGCGTCAGACGCAATTGTCGATGCGGCTGAATTTTTGAGGGGGCGTGAAGATTCCTGCACATTCCACTTGACTTAGGGGTACATTGCTTGCCATAACTAACAAGTCCGGTTAGGACGAGTGGGGGGGTGTTGTCCGTTGGCGGAAGTTCGACTTCAAGAGGGTGAATCCCTCGAAAACGCGCTGCGGCGGTTCAAGCGGAAGGTACAAACCGAGGACATTATCAAGGAAGTAAAGCGTCATTCGTTTTACCTGAAGCCCGGCGAGAGAAAGCGAGTAAAAGAAGCGCTGGCTCGCAAGCGCAGCCGCAAGAAAGCACGCAAGGAACAGGACTAAGGGAAACGGGCCGTTCGCTGGCGGGGGCGGCCCGTTCCTCGCACTCGAAAATGGTTCGGATCGAGAAGGATTCGAAGCGAAGATGGTTCGAATTTTCTCGGGCAGTTGTCTTAAGCAGTAAATCAGTAACCATGCGGTGCACACCGCATGGCGGGCCGAATCCAAGGGGTCAGCATGAGGGGGATGTAAATCTCCTGCCCACGATGTGAACCGGATCCTTCCCTATTCGGGTCTCCCGTGCAGAGCAGGGACGCGGAATGGGAGCGCCTCTCCAATGGAATACCAGGACAAGGTTTGCAAGAACTGCAAGGGCAAGCGAGTGGCAGAGTTTGGAGCTTCGTCGCACGGACCGTCGCGCGGGCATTCGTACGCGAAGACGGAGACCCGGACAAACTGCTCGCAATGCGGGAAAGAGACCACGGTGCCGTTCCGGCCGACGCAAGGACGGCCGGTGCTGTGCCGCGAGTGTTTTCAGCACGGGCGGCAGGTCGCGAGCGCCTGATTATTCTCTGAACGATGAGGAACGGGGCCAGCGGGATGCTCATCCTGCGTGGCGCTTGGTTTCTTGCGCCTTAGAAGCGGAATTGCGCTGGCGGAGCTGCTTGTCGGCATGGCGGACGAGCAGGGCTTCCACCTGACGCAGAAGATCGCCGGTGCCGAGCGGTTTGATGAGCAACGAGTCCGAGTTTTCTCCGGTCCAATCTTCTCCGTTCCGATGTTTTCCGTCCCCGTGTTTTTCGTTCCAATGCTCGCCGGATGGGGGATAGGCAGTCAGCAGAGCGGTCGCGGGATCGTAAGCCTGGCGGCGCGCGGTGCGGATGACTTCCAGGCCGGCCTCTTCGGTTTCCATGCGCAAGTCGCTGATCACCATCTGGTAAACGCCGGACTCCATGCGGGCAAAGGCCTCGGCGGAACTGCCGGCGGTTTCGACTTCAAATCCGTGGAGTTCGAGAACAGCTTTGAGGGTCAACAGAACGGCGAGATCGTCGTCGACAAGAAGAATGCGGCGTTTCATGTGCACCTCTTACCGGAAGTTGGAGATGCAGTGCTCTGCGGAAATCAGCTCGCACGGTCTGGCGATCGCGATGTGGCGATCGCGGGAGCTTCAGCCGCAGCATCCACTCGTTTAGTATAGGAGCGTGGCTCGCTTCTACATAGAAAATTTTGGCTGCCGCGCGACGCAGGCGGATGGGGCCGCACTGGAGCGGCAATTTTTGGAGCGCGGCCTGGAGCGCGCCGGGGCGGCTCGCGACGCCGAAATTGTTGTGCTGAATACCTGCACGGTGACCGAGGGCGCGGATAAAGATGCGCGTGCATCGATACGACGGCTGCAGCGGGTGAATCCGGATTGCCGCATTCTGGTGACAGGCTGCTACGCCCAACGGGCGCCGGAAGAGCTGGCAGCGCTGCCGGGTGTGACCTGGGTCGTGGGCAATTCCCACAAGCACCAGGCGGCGGAGATTGCGACTGCTTCTTCTGTGCCCTGTTCTGGTTCTTCTTCAGCAAGTTCAGGTTTGGTGCCGCTGGGACAACTTTTTAAAGCTCAACTTTCCTTGGATCAAGCCGCCAATGTGATTGTGGGGGATATTTTTGCGCATACCGAGCTGCTGGCGGCTCCAGTATTTGAAGCGGCGAACGAGCGGACGCGTCCGAACCTGAAGGTGCAGGATGGATGCGACAACCGCTGCTCGTTCTGCGTGATTCCGTATGTTCGGGGACAGAGCCGTTCGTTGCCGGGGGAGCGCGTCATTGCCGAAGTGCAGACGCTGGTCGAGGCGGGCTATCGCGAGGTGGTAATTTCGGGGATTAATTTGGGGCGGTGGGGACGGGATCTGGAGGGGAGCTTTCAGCCATCAGCTGTCAGCTATCGGTTACGACCAACGTCCGACGACCAACGACTGGAAGCCCTGATTCGCGCCATTCTCGAGCGGACCTCTCTCGAGAAATTGCGGATTAGTTCGGTCGAGCCTATGGATTGGAGCGATGAACTGATCAGGTTGGTGGCAGCGTCCGGTCGGATCGCCAAGCATGCGCACGTGCCGATGCAGTCGGGGAGCGATGCGGTGCTGCGGCGCATGCATCGCAAGTACCGGCCGTGGCATTACCGGGAAAAGATCCTGAAGATTCGAGCCGCCATGCCAACTGCGGCGATCGGTGCTGACGTGATGGTCGGATTCCCGGGCGAGACGGAAGCGGAGTTTGACGAGACGCGGCGCATGATCGAAGAGCTGCCGTTTACTTATCTGCATGTGTTCACCTATTCGGCGCGTCCGGGAACTCCGGCGGCGGAGCAGCCGGGGCAGATTCTGGCAGCCGTGGCTCGGGAAAGAAACCGCGTGCTGCGGGAGATTGCATCCGCGAAGAAAGCAGCGTTCATGCGGTCGCTGGTGGGGACGGTGGTCGAGGCGATCACGCTGCAATCGGGTGGAGCGGAATTCACCGAGGCGCTGACGGACAATTACCTGAAGATAAGAATTTCCGGACGTCATGAGGCGAACCGCTGGATGGATGTGAAAGTCGAGGAAATGAATGGCGAGATGCTCTGGGGAAAGCCGGTGGCGGATTCGGCTCGGGAGCCTGCTTTGAACGAGCGGAGATGGAATGTCGTGTATGCAGCCCGGGATAGTGACTTCGGAGTGTACGGAAGCGGGAACAAACGCATTGACGTGTAATCCTTTACAGGCTTAAGATTAACCAAATTCAGAAATGCGGAGTGATCCGAACCCATGTCACAGTCAGCGTTTCGGTCTGCTGTGTGCTGTTTACTGGCGATCGTGTTTCCGGCGCAGATGATGCTGGCGGGAGAGACGGCGTCGGCCATGTTGTACACGAACGGCGAGGCCTGGTTGAACGGGAGCGAGGTGCCGAAGTCGGTAGCCGTGTTCTCGGGAGACATGTTGCAGACGCGGCCGGATTCGACGGCCAGCATTCAATCGAACGGATCGAACGTCATGGTGCTGGCGGATTCGCTGGTGAAATTTGAGGGGCCGGCAGTGGAGCTTGAGCATGGCTCGGTGCGCGTGACAACCTCGCGCGGAATGGCGGCGCGCGCCGGCGACGTGACCGTGAAGCCAGCTTCCGATTCATGGACTGAGTTTCAGGTGACCGATGTAGATGGGCGCGTGCAGATCGCGGCGAACAAGGGCGACCTGACGGTGCAAGACGACAAGGGGACGACAACCGTGACGCAGGGGCAGCAGACGACGCGCGACGACACGGCCGATACGGAGAAAAAAAAGAAAAAGCGCCGGCGCGGAGGTGGGGCAGCGACGGCGGCAGGTGGGGGAATCATGAGTTCGACGCCGGCGATTGTCGGCGGATTGGCTGCCGTGGGCGGGGTTGGGGTGTGGGTGTGGTTGCAGCAGGAACCCCCGATGAGTGCGGCGTGCCCGACTGTTCCCTGCCAGTGATTTTGTTGCGGTCAAGTTGTTGTTATCAGTTCTTCCCGATGAGTTCTGGGGTGGGCGACTGAATTCATGTCGCGCTACGTTTCCTACCGAGATTTCGACTGGGTCCTGCTGGGCTTCGTGCTGGTAATCTGCGCGCTGGGCGTGGTGCAGATTCACAGTGCGACCGAGCACACGAAATTTGCCGGATCCCACATCAAGCAAATCTACTGGATTCTAGCGGGCGTGGGCGCGATGTTCCTGGTCAGCCTGCTCAACTATCAAGCCCTGCTTGAACAAATCCACTGGATGTACATCGCATCGCTGGCCTCTCTGATCGCGGTGATTCTGTTCGGGCAGAAATATCTGGGTGCGCGGCGCTGGATCAAGATGCCGGGGGGCGGGCATTTTCAGCCGTCGGAGTGGGTGAAGTTAATCCTGATTCTGGCGGTGGCGAAGTACTTCGCGGATTTGCATGAGAGGGAACTGTCGTGGCCGGACTTTCTAAAGGCGGGCGCAATCGTCGGTTTTCCGATGCTGATGGTGCTGGCGCAACCGGACCTGGGGACGGCGCTCACTTATCTGCCAGTGGCCATCATGGGCCTGTTTCTAGGCGGCCTGCGCTGGAAACAGGCGCTGATCGTGCTGATGATCGCCGGGTTGCTGGTTCCGGTGGCATGGATGAAGGTGTTGAAGTCGTATCAGAAGGAACGGTTGACGAGTTTTATCAACCCGGATGCGGATCGGCAGGGCTCCGGGTATCAAGTGAACCAATCGCTGATTGCGGTTGGGTCGGGCGGGATCTGGGGGAGCAGCCAGGGATCGCAGACGCATCTGGCATTTCTGCCGGTGCCGCAGACCGACTTCATTTTTGCGGCGTTTGCCGAGGAACACGGGTTTGTAGGAGCTCTGGTGGTTCTGCTGTTATACTTTATAGTGCTGATGCGGTTGACTCAGAATGCACAAACGGCGCCCGACCGCGCTGGGGCATTTCTGGTGATGGGTGTGGTGGCTGTGCTTAGCTTTCACATTCTGGTCAACGTTGGCATGGTGGTTGGCTTTATGCCAGTCACGGGAATACCTCTGCCGCTCATGAGTTACGGTGGGTCTTCCGTTCTTTTCATGTTTTTGGCGCTGGGGATGGTAATGAACGTCAGGATGCGCCGCTTCGTGAACTGAGACGGTCGGCAGAAGTTGGGACGCCCTTCTCAGCTGGTCTTGTCAACAAAGAGAACGGCGCTACGAAACAAGATTCGGCAACGAAACAAGATTACGAAGGCCCTCGCGAAAAAGGAGGGCAGAATCCCGGCGAAGTGAAAGCCGGACAGGATTGAAGCCCAGTCAGGCGGGGAACGGCCCCCTCAGCGGAACCGGAGAGAGTGGTCACAGACCTGACGGAAGGCTTAACGCGATCAGTGCAGACGAGTACGGACAATTCACTGCAGTGTAGGTCCCGGGAAGAACGCCGGGACCGCGCCCGCTCCCACCCGGAGCGGAGCTGAACGCTATCGATCCCTTGGTCCGCCTTGCGCTTCTGGTCCGGTGAAGAAAAACCGGAGTAGAAATGAACAAGGAATTGTTTGTATCGGCCACGCCCCACGAAACCAAAGTGGGGATCACAGAAGACGATCAACTAGCGGAAATTTACCTCGAACGAGAAAACGAATACACCTTAGCGGGCTCGATTTATAAGGGCCGAGTGACGCGCGTGCTGCCAGGCATGCAATCCGCCTTCGTGGACATTGGGTTGGAACGCGACGCGTTTCTATACGTCTCCGATTTCATGGATCTGGAACAGCAGGACGAGGACCTGGATGAAGCGATCCCGGCGAATCGTCCGGTGACGGAGGCGCGTCCGCGTCCTGGTTTGGAAGCGGGTGGTCCAGCGATTAATGATGAAGGGCAGATTGCCGAAGCGGGAAGCATAGCGGGCGAAGGGGAAGAGCCGGAAGCGGCTTCTTCCGAAGCGCCGGGTAACGCCACCGGCGTTTCGCGCGACTTTCGCGGACGCCGTCGTCGTCGCGGACGGCGTGGAGAAACCGGAGACCGAGGCGGGCGCGGGGCGAGTGTAGACCGCGGCGAGGTTCGCAGCGAAGTACGCAGTGAGACCGGCAGCGAACCACGGAACGAACCAAGGAGTGATCGCTTCAACCGCGGCGACCGTCCGGGACGCAGCGGATCGGACTCCCGATTCCAGCGACCCGCGCCGCCGGCCGCCCGTGCCGGTCGCGACTACGATTACGGACCGCCCCCGGGATATCAACCGATCCTGCTTCCCGGCGAATCGATCTCCAAGTACCAGCGACAGGGTCAGGGACAAGGTACGGCTTTGCCGGCGGAGATTGCACCGGCAGAGCGGCCGGCGCCGGCCTCGATTGTTGCGAACTTTCCTGAAGATGAGCCTATTTTCGCGGCGGAGGTTGCCGAGCCACTGCACGAACAGCATGAACATGTGCCGGACGCGGAAGTTTATGAAGAGGTGCACGGAACCGTTGCCAGCGCTGCGCCGGAAATAGCGGAAGTAGGAAATGAGGTTGTCGCGGCGGCGAAGACCTACTCGGCGCCGGAGGTAACTGTGGAAATCGGGGCGCATGAAGCGGAGTTTGTGACAGTTCCGCAGACTGCGCACGATGTCAAGAGCGGCAACGTTGAGGAACAGGAGATTGAGGAAGAAGAAGCCGACCTCGCGTCCTACGGGGAAGAACCCGGAGACGACGAGGGCTTCGAGGAACTGGAAGAAGAGACGCGAGCGGCCAGTGGAGAGTTGTCGGGATCCGGGGTTGGAGCGATTGCTCCCGGGCTGGCAGCCGGCGGCGAACCGGAAGCGAACGGCGAAGCGGTTCCCGAAGCCGTACTGGAAGACGAGGACCGAGAGGCGGAGGAGTTGGAACTCGAAGAGGCACAAGCGGAAGCTGAGGCGCTGCTGGAGGCCGAGGCGATTGGCGACGGAACAGTAAATGCGAGCGCGGAAGTTCGCGGTCCCGCACCCGAGGCGAGATTGTTGCAGCGGACGCAGCGTCGCGGTCCAGACCGCGGGTTTGATCGAGGGCGCGGACGCCGCGGTGGACGGCGCTTCCGCAGCCGCGAGAACACAGTGGTGCCGCAGATCAGCGAACTGCTCAAAGAAGGGCAGGACGTGCTGATCCAGATTGCGAAGGAGCCGATCGGGAAGAAGGGAGCGCGCATCACCAGTCACATTGCGCTGCCGGGACGCTTTCTAGTCTTCATGCCGACGGTGAACCACACGGGCGTATCGCGCAAGATCGCATCAGAAGAAGAGCGGCAGCGGCTGAAGCGAATCATCCAGAGTGAGCGCGAAAACGGCGGTGGTGGTTTCATTGTGCGGACAGCGGCGGCAGGCGCGTCGGACGAGGAACTGCGAGCGGATATCCGCTTTCTGAAAAATCTTTGGAGCGAGATCAAGTCACGCTCCGATAGCAGCAAGTCTCCAGCACTGATCTATCACGACCTGAACGTGGTAGAGCGGGTGCTGCGCGATCAGGTAAGTTCGGAGTTTTCGGCCATCTGGGTTGACACGGAGCAGGAATACGAGCGCATCCTGCGGTTTGCGAATCGCTTCCAGCCGGGTCTGGTCAAGCGCGTCAAGCTCTACACGAAGGAGACGCCGCTCTACGATCAGTTTGGGCTGAACGAGGAAATCAACAAGGCGCTGAAGTCGAAAGTCTGGCTGAAGAGCGGTGGCTACATCGTGATCAATCAGACCGAGGCGCTGGTCGCAATCGACGTGAACACCGGCAAGTACGTCGGCAAGACCGCCCGCCTTGAAGACACGATCGTGAAGACGAACGTGGATGCGATCAAGGAAATCGTGCGCCAGGTGCGGCTGCGCGATCTGGGCGGCATCATCATCATCGACTTCATCGACATGGACGAGCGGCGCAACCGGCAGAAAGTGATGCAGGCGCTGGAAGAGGCGTTGCGCCTCGATCGGGCGCC
>JBEKYF010000017.1:0-51041 GCA_049511255.1 Terriglobales bacterium
TCGTGGCGAGCGGCTCGTGCGCCAGATTCCCATACGGATTCCAACCTCCACTCCGAAGGGAACGCTGCGCATCCTGGTCAGCGACGGAGACACGCTCGACCGCATGCACCGCGGTACGCCGACGATGAACCGTGGTCTCGGCCTCGCGCCGACGATTGCGTTACTGAACAAAGAGCATGCCAACGATCGCGTGTATGTTTCGCTTCTCGACTCCGATCCCGAAGCCATGATCGCCGACAAAGTGATGCCGACGCTGCCGCTTTCCGTCATGAACGTCATGGACAACATGCGCGGCACGCAGGACATGGTCGTGCTCGGGGAATCGTCGGTCAGCGAAGCTTCCACCGATCCGCTCGACTATGTCGTCTCCGGCGCGCAGATGCTGACGATTAACGTCAAGTAGCTGGCTCCGCGGTAGCTTGTGGAGGGACGGGCGTCTCGCCCGTCCAGCCGGGCGGGGACGCCCGGCCCTCCACTCCCTTAAAATGAGGTATGACTTTGGCTCGTAAGGCGCTCGCTCTACTATCAGCACTTTTTCTTTCCACCTTATTGTTTTCCGCTTTCGCTTTCGCCGAGGGCACTCGCACCTGGGAGCAATCCAAATTCGAAGAACTGACCAAAGGCACTGCCAATGGCATCGCCCTGCGCAGTGAGGGCGGCCTCGAACTCGCTCCGGTGTTCAAAGCGCTCGCGACCACGCCCTCGACCTACATCTGGTCGATCGCATCGGATTCTGCGGGCAACATCTACGCCGCGGCCGGATCTCCGGCCCGCGTCTATCGCATTACGCCGGATGGTCAAAGCACGATCATCTTCGAGCCGCAGGAATTGCAGGTGCAGGCTCTGGTCGTCGATAAGAACGGGATCGTCTACGCTGCCACCGCGCCTGACGGCAAGGTCTATCGTCTGGCCGCCGCCAAGGCTGGCGCGAAAGCCTCCTGGAGCGCGTCCACTTACTTCGATCCCGGCTCCAAGTACATCTGGGACATAGTTCTCGACAATGCCCTCGACAATGCCGGCGCCCTCTATGTTGCCACCGGCGATCACGGCGAGATCTACAAAGTCAGCCCCAACGGCCAGCACTCTCTCTTCTTCAAGAGCGATGAAGTCCACATTCGCGTTCTCGCGCTCGATCCCAAAGGCAACCTGATTGCCGGCTCCGATGGCAGCGGGCTTGTCTATCGCATTGCGCCGAATGGCGAAGCGTTCGTTCTCTACAGTGCGCCCAAGAAGGAAATTACCGCGCTCGCCATCGACGGCGCCGGCAATATCTACGCCGCCGCTGCGGGAGAAAAGCGGCCCGGAGGCACGACCCCGGGAATGAGCATTACTCTGTCAGCTCCACCGCAGCCTTCGCCCGCACCCGGCGGCAACATCACGATCACCGCAGCTCCCACCGCGCCCATGGCGCCTTTCCCCGCTCCCGGACTTGGTGCTACCGGCGGCTCCGAGATTTATCGCATCGCGCCCGATGGCGCCCCGTCGCGCTTGTGGAGTTCCCACGAAGATCTCGTCTACGCTCTCGGCTTCGATCAGCACGGGCGCCTTCTCGCCGGCACCGGCAACCGCGGTCACATTTTCGCCATCAACGGCGTTGACGATTTCACCGATCTGGTCAAAGCCAGCGCCACGCAAATCACCGCTTTTGCCGCCGCGCCCGGCGGAGGACTCTACGCATCCAGCAGCAATCTGGGAAAAATCTTCGTCCTCGGTCCTGGTCCCGAGTCGAAAGGCACGTATGAAAGCGATGTCTTCGACGCGCGCATCTTTTCGTTCTGGGGACGCGCCAGCGTGCGAGCCGCCGGCAATTCCGCCGCCAACTCTAACGTCGAGCTTTATGCGCGCAGCGGCAACGTCGACAATCCCGACCGCAACTGGAGCCCGTGGACGCATGTCGATCTTGCCGCTGGCTCCGAACTCAAAGTTCCGCCCGCGCGCTTCGTGCAGTGGAAGGCCGTGCTCCACGCCGGCAATCCCGCTCCTCGCGTTGACGACGTCTTGCTGAACTACCTGCCCAAAAACGTTGCCCCCGAAATTGACGACATCACGGTGCAGCCCGGATACCGCTACCAGCCGATTCCTCATGTGACCGGCACCGAGCCGCCCGCTCCCGGGCAGCCACGCTTCGATCCTCCACCTCCCGCGATGCGCGACCGCGATTCGATCGGCATCCGCTGGTCGGCCCATGACGATAACGACGACCAACTCGTCTACAGCGTCTACTACCGCGGCGACGGTGAATCGCGCTGGCTCCTGCTGAAGAACAATCTCACCGATCGCTACTATTCTTTCGACGCCAGTCTTCTGCCTGACGGGGGCTACACGGTAAAGATCATCGCCTCCGATGCACCCTCGCATTCGCCCGGAGAAGCTCTCTACGCCGAGCGAGTCAGCACTCGCTTCGAGGTCGATACCACTGCTCCGGTCATCGATAACCTGACTGCCGCTCTCGACGGAAAGCAAATCCGAGTCCGCTTCCGCGCCAGCGATTCCTTTTCGCCCATCAAGCGGGCAGAGTACTCGCTAGATGGCGGCGACTGGCAGTTCGTCGAGCCGGTCGGGCAGTTGTCCGATTCCAAAAGGGAAGACTACGACTTTCGCGTGGCCGTGCCGCAACCCGAAGCTGCGCCGGCTCCGATGGCCGGGAATACCGCGAATGACCACGTCGTCGTGGTCCGCGCCGCCGACCGTTTCGACAATCTCGCCACCGCGAAAACCGTACTTCGCGGGAAGTAGAAATTCTGCTCTTCGTGAATCGTGGCGCTGCTAAATGCCGAGACCGCGTGATTGCTGTCGTCCAAGCTCGCTGATTTCAGCGAACCCTCATTGGGCGACGGCAGCCGTCTCCAAAGCCGCGCGCTTTGCGGTTTCCATCAGCGGACGCAGCTCAGCGGCGGTGATCCCCAGCGTGCCCCCTGAGAAGCCGTCAATGTATGCCGAGTTGATACCCACGACTTCGCCGCGCAGGTTCAGCACCGGTCCGCCGCTGCCTCC
Source organism: Terriglobales bacterium (assembly GCA_049511255.1). Taxonomy (GTDB): domain Bacteria; phylum Acidobacteriota; class Terriglobia; order Terriglobales; family Acidobacteriaceae; genus Acidiflorens. The sequence goes on from JBEKYF010000017.1 coordinate 2,995, forward strand.
CCGCGCCGTGGGCGCGTCATAGATCAGCTTGTCGCCCGTTACATCGCCGATGTGCCCGAACGTCGCCGAAGGCCGGATCAGCGACAGCGCCGCCAGTTCACCCGCGGTGTCGGCATCATCCGGATGCAAGGAAAGTCGCTCATACACTACCGCCGGCGACTTTGCCACCATGCCCGTCACTCCCATCGGATAAGCCAGCACGCTCACCGGTTCGCCCACGTGCGGCAGCGTCTGGGACAGAGTCAACGGGCGAAGGTTCTTCGTGAAGGCGGTTGTTTCGAGGCGCAGCACCGCTAGATCTCCATGCTTGGCAAGCACGGCCGTTTCCAGTTTTATCGGAAGCGGCGAGCCCGGGAAATATGCCACCAGCTTTTCCAGCACCGGCGACCCGCCCTGCCGTAATGCCGCTGCGACTTCGCGGTCGCCGTACCAGGGCTCGGCGACGTGGCGATTGGTAGCCAGCAGACCCGGCGCCACTACAAACCCTGTCCCCGCCACGCGAGCGCGAAGACTTTGCCCATGGCCGGACACGTGATAAATCCCGTAGATGTAAGCTACCGACGCTCGCGCATCGTCCACTGCCGCCGCCGAAAACGATTGCTGCCGTTCCAGATCCTCTACCTGGCGCGAGAGCTGGTGCACCTGCTGCTCCAGTCCGGTAGTCTCCGGGGGAGCGTAGTAGTGCGCCATCACTAAGGCACCCACCAGCGCCAGCACGCCCAGCAGCCCCTGCACAAACCGCTGCCAGGTTTCAACCACTTCGCTTTCTCCACGATCGGAATTGAGCATGAGCCGTCAGGCCCGGCAAGGAGGGAGACGCCCGGGTAGCAGCCACTATCCTGACGCATTCGGGCCCTGGCGTGTAGGGTACAGAAGTCGGGTGGCAGAAGGCCGAAGGTAACTGAAAAACTTCCGCCGCTGCCCAGCCCCTAAAGGGAAGATCTCCCGTAGAGACGCCGCTTGCCGAGTTCAGTGTCAAACCAAGAAAAAGCCGTCAGCGAATGCTGACGGCTGAATGCTGATAGCTGACGGTTCCCTAGAATCCCGCTTCCCCCGTGCTCGGGTGTCCACCGCGCAGCGTCACTCGCACGCCGCGTTGGGCATTCACGCTAGAGGTCGTGGTCCAGTCAACTTCATCCGTGCTGATCACGCCGCTCCCGCCACTGGCCAATTCGTAGCTGATGCGGCCGTCCTGATAGGTGTAATTGCCCACCTCCAGAACCATACCCGATTTCAGCACAAACACCGGCACGCCCGGCCCCGCGCCGCCGCCGCCCGCCGCGCCCTTAGTGATGTAGCTGGCATAGGTGACTTGCGGAATTTCCTCAGCCATCGGCGGCTCACTGGCTGTGACTCTTACGTTGCGCACCGCCAGTTGAGGAATGCCATTGTCCCCCAGTCTGGCGCTGGCGCCCTGGTAAGAGCCCTGATAATAGGAGTCGTTCTGCACCGGCGGACGCCCAAAGAAATGCCAATCCGGACCGTTGGTCGCCGAGACCAGTGGTATCTGCACGTCATCCATCAGCCGCAGCGTGAGCATGCTCTCGCCCTTCAGCGTAGGACGCGGCCCACGTGCCGGGAGCATGATGATCTTCCACGGCCACAGCGGCGGAATCATCCATTCGACGATGTCGCGCTTGGCGTGCCCTTTGCCCCGGATGTCGCCGTTCTTATCGACCTTGTAGCCGCGCGTTGCGATCATCTTCGCATCCAAAGGCATATCGCCGTTCGGCAACCCGATGCGATCGAACTGCAGCTTCATATAGCCCTTGCCCCAGAAATGTCCTGGGTCCTGGGCCGATTCCAGATGTCCCACCAGGTAGCTTCCTCGTGGAAACGTCTGCTGGCCAAATTCCGTCACCGAGTGCAGACGACAGAGCACGGGATCTCCGACCGCGACGGTCGCAGAAGAAAAGTTCGGTTCATCCATGGTGCACTTCAGAAGGGTACCGGCGGGCAGGACCATCTCCCGCGCACTGGCACTCAGGATCAAAGTTAGAAGGGATACCGCCAGGACTGCATACGAGCTGGACTTCATGACGTCACCTCGGTCTCACGCCCCAGGATTTTTGGTACGTATTCCCAAGCTACCGCGTTGAGCCAGCCCCGATGCCATAAAGTTAACCACAAGTCCATCCCCGCGGTCAATCGACCTTTCCGAATCAAACTGTGTCTTTTGCGCAACAATGTGAGGGAACCTTACGAGGCACAGATCGCCGTCGCGGATCATTTCATCAGACCGCTTGACAAGCGCGTTGCCCAGGAAACCTTTGAAACTTCAATAAAACAGATACTTCCTCCATTTATCATCCGAGTGCCCCATCAAGCGCATGATGTGGCGGCTGGTGTGGAGATTGAAGGAGCGGGGTTCGCGCGCGGGCTTCATGTTGGCTTCGTGAGGAAGCTGGTTGCCTTTGCGGCGATTGCAGGGATGGCAGCAGGCGACGAGGTTCTCCCACGTGGAGAGGCCGCCGCGCGAGCGCGGAATCACGTGGTCCAGCGTAAGTTCGCCGGAGGGAAGCGTGGTGCTGCAATACTGGCAGGTGTTGCGGTCGCGCAGCAGGATGTTTTTCCGCGACAGCGCCCTCGACTGGTGCGGAATCCGGCGATACTCCAGCAGACGGATCACCGAGGGAACGCGTATGGCGACGCGGGCGGCGTGCAGGAAGTGTCCGTTTTCTTCTTCGGTCATGGCGACGCCCTTCAGTACCAGCACGATCGCGCGTCGCGCGGCACAAACGTTGATCGGTTCGTAGGAAGCGTTCAGCACCAGCACGGGCTGATGCAGCGCGTGGCCATCACCTTCGGAATGCATGCCGGAAGCAAGCATCGCGGCCGGAAGGTGCGACCGCATGCTGCCACCGAAATTGTGCAATCGCAACGACATGATTTCTACCCGTGAGCCGCCATGCCCTGGCGATCTTCACTCCCCTCTTCCGACAGATTCTGTGGCAGATTCTCCGGCAAGGCGAAGAAATCGGAAACTTTCAACGTGCGGGCGACCGTCGCCACCCACACCCGCGCTGCTCCTGCGCGGAGAAGCACCCGCGCGCACTCGGACGCCGTAGTCCCCGTGGTATAGACATCATCGACCAATAAGATGTCGCGGTTCAATATTCGCGTTGGATCGCTCACCGCAAAAGCGCCGCGCATATTCTCCCGCCGTTGATGACGAGTCAGGCCAATCTGGCTTCCGGTTTCGCGGCGGCGCACCAGGACTCCCGTGCACAGATCAAATCTTTTCGGACGCGGCAGTAGCTTCAGCGCGCCCCTTGCAATCAACTCTGCCTGGTTGAATCCGCGCTGCGCTTGCTTGCGCCTATGCAGCGGAACGGGAACCACCGCGATCGTCGTCGTCCCGGAAGAACCAGAAGAAAAAGAGGAGATCACCCCAACCGGCATCGCCTGTTCCAGGTTGGCAATCGTCTCGGCCAGCATGCGCCCCAGAACTGCCGCCGCGGGACGAACCTGCTGGAACTTGAGCAAATGGATCAGGTCGCGCAATTCAGCGTCATAGCTGCCGTAGGCGACCGCCCGCTCGAACGGAGGATCGACGCGCTGACAGAGCAGGCACCGCGTCTCCCCGCGATTCGCCTCTTCGCAATCCGCCTTTCCGCACTCAATGCAGACTGGGAAGTGCAAGGCTTCTCCACAAACCGCGCAGTACGACCCGTGCAGCGGTCGAAGCGCGATCAAACAGGTTTCACAAACCGGAAGTCGGGAAACTCTGATGAGTGGGGAACCACAAATACGGCAATCGGCGGGGAACAAAGTGAAGAATAAAGTCGCAACAACGCGCTCGGCCCAGCCAGCGAACCCATGATCCGACAACCCATGGTCCGCCGCTTGGCCCTGGGCAGCCCGTATTCGAAACCCAGTACTGCTGAAGACAGCCTCCCGCACCCGGCAAGCCGATGATGCTTCGCCGGGCAACACTTTAGTCAGTATAGCTGCCGTGCACGCCCTATGCAACGCGGCTATCGGACTTCGAACTGTCTTGCAGTTGACGCTGTGACTGCTTGCGTTCAGCCTGATTGCGTTCGAGCACCGGAATCGTGCGCAAGACGTAGCCCCGGAGATAGCAACGCTCACAGCGGACCGTTTGCAGTAACAAAAACGGAAGCACATGCTTTTCGAAGAAACCGCGAGGGCGGGAGCGATATGCTTCGTGTGCGCCACATAACGGGCAGTAGAATTCCTCGAAAAACCGGCTCCAAGAGGGCCTGGCAAGGGGAGTCACGGAATACCTCCTGGACAGAAGTATTCTAACTCTGGAAAGGACGCAAAGTTGCCGATAAAAGTTGCGCTCTCCGCTTACCTAACCTTTCATACGAGACGGCTGCACTTGTAAAGCTGCCTTTCGGCATGTTAAGGTGCGCCGTCGCTGCTACTGTGAATTGGCAATGAAATCCCTGGAGACCACGAGAACCCTATGAGCACCCCTGCGGCGAATATTGAACCCCCTCGCAAGCATCGCCCCTATGTTCCCGAATCGATGGAGATGAAGGAGTTTACCTTCCGGGCCGTACTGATCGGGCTGTTCCTGACCGCCCTGCTAGGCTCTGCCAACGCGTACCTCGGTCTCAAGGCGGGGATGACGATTGCAGCAACCTATCCGGCGGCTGTCATCTCGATGGCACTGCTGCGGTTGATGAAGGGTTCGCTGCTGGAAGAGAACATCGCGCGAACCGTGGGCTCGATCGGCGAGTCGGTGGCGGCAGGCGCCATATTTACCATCCCTGCCTTTGTGATGGCCGGCCTGTGGCCGACACTGGCGCCGAGTGCACGCACACCCGAATACTGGAAGTCGGTTGCCTTGATGTTGATCGGGGGCACTCTCGGCATCCTGTTCGTGACCCTCCTGCGCCGGGTGATGGTCGAGGATCCCGACCTGCCGTTTCCCGAATCCGTGGCCGCCTCCGAGATTCACAAGGCCGGGCAACAGGGAGCCAGAGCCGCGAAGATTCTGTTTGCCAACATGGGCTTCGGCGCGTTCATGTATCTGCTGGGAGCGATCAACGTTTTCAATCCCAGCAACACTTTCACCGTGAAGATCAGCGACCTCGGAAAGAAGTTGCTGCTCCGCACCAGCACGAATCCAAACGTAGCTACGACGATTACCGGCGGCGCCACGCTGTTCACGGCACCCGACATTAGCCCTGCCTATCTCGGCGTGGGATACATCATTGGCCCAAGACTTGCCGCCTTGAACTTCGCGGGAGGCTTGCTGGCCTGGGGCCTGCTCGTTCCACTCCTAACCTTCACCATCGGTCCGTACATCCAGGCATCGATGCCGCCGGGACAAACCGTCGCCTGGCCCCTGCTGGCGCAAGCCATCTACTTTTCGATTGTGCGGCCGATCGCGGTCGGCGGGATGCTCGTAGGCGCGACCTACACCCTGTTCAAGATGCGCAAGCAGTTGGCACTCGGCATGGGTCGTGCCGTTTCGGATTTGAAAAAGTCCGCAGCAGCGCATACTGCTACCAATCGCACCGACCGTGACCTGCCGACCAAAGCCGTCTTTGCCGGCATCGCCGTCGTATTCGTGGCCATGATTCTGCTCTACTACTATTTCATCAGCGCAGCAGGCACGCTCTCCACTTCCAAGATCCTGGCGGGCTCGTTGGTTGCGGCCGCTGTTATGCTTGTCGTGGGATTCTTCTTCGCGGCTGTTTCCGGCAACCTTGTCGGAATGATCGGCTCGTCAAACAACCCTGTGTCGGGACTCACGCTTTGCACCCTGGTAATCGCAGCACTCCTGATGGTCGCTCTGGGAGTGTCGGGCACGGGCGGAGTCGCCGCCGTGCTCGGAGTTGCAGCCATAGTCTGCGTCTCATCGGCGGTAGCTGGTGAGATGTTGCAGGATCTGAAAGTCGGATACATCCTCGGTGGAACGCCCTCCAAGATGCAAATTGGAGATCTTCTCGGCGTCGTCGTGGCATCGCTCGTCCTGTTCTTCCCGATCGCGATCCTGGCCAAAGCGTACACCTTCGGCAGCCCAGCGCTCCCCGCTCCCCAGGCAGGATTAATGGCCATGCTCTCCAAGGGAATTGTGGGCGGCGATATGGCGTGGCCGCTCGTGATCGTTGGCATCCTGCTGGGACTGGCGATGATCATGATCGAGGTAAAAAGCGTGATGCTCTTCGCGGTCGGCATGTATCTGCCATTAGGCACAACCTTTGCCATTTTTATCGGAGGCGTGATTCGCTGGCTCACCGACAAATTGCGTGATCGCCGCGGCTTGAACGATGCGCAGAAGGCGCGCGTGGAAAATGCGGGCGTCCTGACGGCTTCGGGTCTGATCGCGGGCGAGGCGCTGTGCGGCCTGGTCATCGCGGGCCTGGTGGGCTCTGGCCACGACGTAACCCTGTTCAAATGGACTCCGCCATTTCTTCTGGCGCTGGGCGCGCTCGCGGTGCTGGCGATTGTCATGATCCGCGTTCCGCTGGCGAACGCCGGCCGGCCCGAAGATCCGGCCCCGCCAACCGCGATTATGTGATGCGCGTGGAGGGACGGGCGCCCCCGCCCGTCCAGCCTCCACCACGAACCACGTAGGGACGGCCGCCCTCGGCCGTCCAAGCCGAGCGTAGCTCGGCCCCCCCAGATTTCCGTTCGTGATACTTTTGTGTCCTTCGTGGTTTTTCGTGTTATGTCGATCGCGGAAAATATTGCCAGAGTACGAGAGCGGATCGCGGCAGCGGCGCGCCGGGCCGGCCGCAATCCGAACGAAATCACCCTGATGGGCGTGAGCAAGACTTTTCCCCCCGAACGCATCCGCGAGGCCTACGCGACCGGCCTGCGCATTTTCGGCGAGAACAGGGTGCAGGAGTTTGCGGAGAAGGCGAACGCCCTGCGCGATTTGCGCGACACCGAATGGCACCTGATCGGACATCTGCAAACCAATAAAGCCGCGAAGGCAACGGAGTTGTTTGACGCGATAGATTCCGTCGACTCCGTGCGAATGGCGGAAAAGCTGAATGCGTTCGCGGAAAGCGCGGGCAAAAAATTATCCGTCCTGGTCGAAATCAACGTCGGTGGCGAGAAGTCAAAAAGCGGAGTCGCACCTGCTCCGGACGATCAAGGCTCGGACGAACTGGAACAGATTCTGCAAGGCGCGCCGCGATGGGGAAGTCTAAAAATTCAGGGCCTGATGACCGTCCCGCCGTACGCAGAAGATCCGGAAGCCTCGCGCCCCTATTTCCGCCAACTCCGTCAGATTCGAGACAGCATCGCCGCGCGTGCGCTGCCGAAAATCGGCACCACAGTTCTTTCCATGGGCATGTCGCACGATTTCAAAGTCGCGATCGAAGAGGGGGCAACGTGCGTGCGTGTGGGGACGGCGATCTTCGGGGAACGAGAGTAGAAACGGGGCTTGCCCTTCTGCGGATCTAGATGCGATCAGGTGTGCACCAGTCGACAAAGACGCGGCAAGCCGCGTCTCTACGGGATGAGGCTAACCTCATCCCCGACACGAATCGTGCCGTGCGTGAGAATCTGAGCCCGTAACCCCCCACGGTCAAGCAGGCCCTTGGTCACCGGCTTCCCCGTTGTTTTCTGCAAGTGATCGCAAGGCTCGCATAGGCGGAGGCCACGAATGCGCACATCGCCGATGGCAAACTCCCTGCCCACCAGGTGATTCAGCGGGACGTTGCGAGTCACGATGTTGCGGCGAGCATCGCCGGCAGCAAGCTCGACGTGATAGTCCCGCCGCAGCGCCTCAATCGCCTCCGCCTCAATCAGCGTGAGCTCGTAATCGGGCTCGGGCTTGTAGAAGGTACCCAGCTTCAGCGCGTATCGGTCACCCTCAAGCCCCGCGCCGGGAATCGCCACTGCCTGAGCAACAGATTGCGGCGCCCCCTGGGCAGTGGAGGCGATATGAATCGATTCCACGGTTCCGTTTTGCATTTCGCACCTCCGGCGATTGCGCGTTTTTTCAGCTTCAATGGTCCAAGTTTCAACGATCTAGGTTTTCAACGCTCGCGATCGACTCTTCCAACGCATCCATAGCAACGTCAGCTTCGTCTTTGGTAACGATGAGCGGTGGCGCGATGCGAATCGTGCTCGGACCGCAGCCTAGAAACAGAACGCCCCGCTCGAACGCCTGCCCCACGATGCGATCGCGCTCGATAGCGCCGTGCTCGCGAGTCTTCTGGTCTTTCACGATTTCGACGCCGATCATCAGGCCGCGTCCGCGGACATCACCGACAAGCCTATGCTTCTTCGGCCAGTCGGCCATGCGTTTCAGCATGTGGCCGCCCACCTCCTGGGAGTTCCTCAGCAGCCCTTCTTTCTCGATCACATCGAGCGTGGCCAGCGCCGCGGCAAGACAGACCGGGTTTCCGCCAAAAGTCGACGCGTGCGATCCGGGTACCCAGTCCATGATGTCGGCCTTGCTCATGGTGACGCCGAGCGGCATCCCGGAGGCAATGCCCTTGGCGATGCAAACGATGTCGGGATGCACGCCGGTGTGTTCAACCGCCCACCACTTGCCGGTGCGGCCAACGCCAGTCTGGATTTCGTCGAGCACCAGCAGGATGCCGTGTTTGTCGCAGATGCGGCGCAACTCCTGCATGAAGATCGCGGGAGCGACGACGTATCCGCCTTCGCCCTGAATGGGCTCGACAAAAATGGCCGCGACTTCTTCCGGCGCGAGGATGGTCTTAAACAGTTTGTCTTCGATGTAGCGCGCACAGCCGAGCGCGAATTTCTCCGCATCCTGCAAACCGCCCGCACAGCCCCGATACACATCGGGATAGCGGATGTGAGTTACGCCCGGCACCAGCGGCGAGAAACGACGCCTCTGCTGCGGCTTCGACGCGGTCAGCGAGAGTGCGCCCATGGTTCGTCCGTGGAAAGCGCCCAGGAAAGCGATGATGTGCTGCCGCTTGGTGTGATAGCGCGCCAGCTTCAGAGCGCATTCGATGGCTTCGGCTCCGGAGTTTCCATAATAAATCTTGTGCGGCCCCGGCATCGGCGCGATCTTTGAAAGCCGCTCGGCCAGCGTTACCATGCCCTCGTAGTAGAAGTCGGTGCCCGACATGTGGATCAGTTCGGCCGCTTGCTTCTGAATGGCAGCAACCACTTCCGGATGACAGTGGCCGGTCGAGGTCACGGCAATGCCAGCGGAAAAATCGAAGAACTCATTGCCATCCACGTCTTCGACCACAATGCCGCGGCCGCGCTTGGCAACCATTGGATAAGAGCGTGTGTAGGAAGGTGAAATGTACTTCTCATCGCCCGCGAGAATGCGCCTGGCATTAGGGCCCGGAATCGCAGTCTTGAGCTTGGGGCCGGCAATCAAAGTTTTGGTGGTCATGGGATCCTCCAGATCAGTTGTTAGTTCTCGGTTCTCAGTGGTTCTTCGGGCCCGATTCAAGCAGCGCCCACAGAGATAAGCTGCTTTGGCTAGAAGCTAAGGGCTAAAAGTTTAAGAGCGAACAGCGAAATAGCGATTAGCGGAGCAATGAGAGAAAAGAAAATTAGTCGCAGCCGAAGAGATTGGCGCGCACGTGCGAAGGCAGAACGGAAAGGTACCGGCGAGGACAAGCGCGTCCCTCGATCCAGCACGTCTGGAGAGGCGAAATGTAGCCGTTCGAGCGCATAGTAGCTATTTCATTATATCCCGGCTTTGACCGCGGCGTAACCCCCGGAAGGACAAGCCCAAGCGGTCTTGCCGCACCGCGCAGCTCGGCAAACTGCTAGGTCGGATCGCTTCCGAGCCCGCCTCTGCACTAAAAACAAATCGATCGCCGAGCAGAAAATTCAACAGCGAACAAACGACGACGCAATTTGGCCGGCAAACCCGAGCAGAGTCAAATGCTCGGAATTGACCCATGTCGGCATGCGCTCGGCCATCCAGATGAGGGCCCGTTTCTCAGCGGCGGCCAGAAAACTTCCGTGGACGCGCGTCGCCTGCTCGAAGTCAGCGCGGCGTTGCGCGGTCAAGCCAGGTTCGCTCACAAGCGGATTATAGCGTGGTGGCGCGGGCGCCCTCGCCCGCGTGCCGCGATCTTCCCTAAGCCAATTGCCATTCCCGATTCCAGCCCGCCGATAACTCTCCAACCAACCGCAAGATGCGTTAATCTGCGAAGGATGCGTCTGCTGCGTTTCTTCCGGCCATCGCACCAGCACTCGGCGTTTTCGGCGACGCTGCTGCTGATGACGACCATCACGCTCTCACGCGTGATCGGATACATCCGCGAGGCCTACATCGCCTACGCCTTCGGCGCCGGACAGCAGACCGACGCCTATGTCGCCGCTTTCACCCTGCCCGACTGGCTCAACTACATCGTTGCCGGCGGCACCGCCTCGATCACGTTCATCTCCATCTACACTCGGTTTCTGGCGGACAAGCGCGAACAGGACGCGCAAAAAACGTTCTCGATCATCATTACCGTGATGACCACGGTGCTGATTGCCGGCACCATCCTGGCCGAGATCTTCACGCCGCAGTTCGCCGGCTGGATGTTCCATGGCTTCACGCCGGAGCAGATGCGGCTCTGCGTTCATCTGACGCGCATTCTGCTGCCGGCGCAGATCTTCTTTTATGTGGGAGGAGTGGTTTCGGCGGTGTTGCTCTCGCACCGTCTGTTCCTGCTGCCGGCATTCGGCCCGCTGATCTACAACGTGTTCATCATCGCCGGCGGAGTTGTCGCCGGACGCCAGATCGGAATCGCGTCTCTTGCCTTCGGCGCGCTCGCCGGCAGCATTGCCGGACCATTTCTGATCAACGCGCTCGGAGCGGCCAAGATCGGCACCGGATACCGGCCCTCGTTCGATGTGAAGAATCCGGCATTCCGCGAGTGGGTGCGCCTCTCCATCCCGCTGATGCTGGGCGTTTCCCTGGTCACCGCCGACGACTGGATCCTCCGTTACTTTGCTTCGAGCGGAATCGGCGACATCGCACGGTTGAACTACGCCAAACGTCTCTTCGCGGTTCCCATCGCCATTCTCGGGCAGGCCACCGGCCAGGCGTCGCTCCCCTTTTTCTCGCGCCTGTTCGGAGAAAAAAAGTTCGCGGAATTTGCCAGCATCGTGAATGGTTCGGTCTACCGCATCACGGCTGCTTCTCTGCTGCTAACCGGCTGGATGATGGCCATTGCTCTCCCTCTTATCGATCTTGTTTATCGGCGCGGGCACTTTACCTTTGCGGATTCCGAATCCACCGCCCTGTATTTTTTCTGGTTTTCACTCTCACTGGCTGCGTGGTCGAGTCAGGCGCTTTATGCCCGCGCGTTTTATGCCTCGGGCAACACCCTGACTCCGATGATTGCCACCAGCCTCATCACTCTGGCTTCTCTACCCGTGTACGCGCTGTTTTTTCGGACGCTGTCGGTCACCGGACTGGCCATCGCGTCGGACGTTGGCATCACGGCCAACGCTCTCGCCATCGCCCTGCTCCTGGATATTCGCGGCATGGTGCCGCTGGCCGGCTTGAACTGGAAAGAATTAGGAAAGGCTGCGCTGGTGGGCGCTGTTTCCGGAGGACTGAGTTATGGAGTCACGCGTACCATCTCGCTCGATGGCAGCCGCCGCGCCGATCTCCTCGCCCTCGCGCTCGGCTCCTTAACCTGGGCTGCAGCCGTCGCCGCCGGACTCTGGTTTTTGCGTTCGGAGTTACCGGCAGATCTGCGCAGAAAAGGATCCGCTACTCTCCCGAGCCTGGCCGAGAGCCAAGCCGCGGAGACCATGGCTACCGGCAAAGAACCGTGAGAGCGTTGTTCGCGGCTCGCCGTTCGCTATCCGTCGTTCGCTATCCGTCGTTCGCGATGCGACTTTGCAGCTCTAGGCAGAGGACAAAACAAACGGGCCCCAAAAGAGGCCCGTTTCCTAATCATCATCATCTTGCCGCCGATCATCCATCAGCGAACAGGAACGACGACAGCGCTTCTACGCTCTTGCCGCAATCGCCGGTTCCGGCGACGCAGTCGAAACACTCTTCGTCACTTCTTCCGGCTTCGCGTCTGCCTTCCCCGCTTTGCGAATGTCGATGCCGCCCTTGAAGAAGGCGCCGTCCTCAATCGAGATGCGCGCCGCCACCACGTCGCCGGTGAGCGAACCGTCGCTGCGGATATCCACCCGGTCGCTCGCGGTCAGGTTGCCCCGCACCTTGCCGAGCACTACGATTTCCCGCGCGCTGATATTGGCCGCGACCACGCCATTGCGGCCGATGGTTACGCGATTGCCGGAAAGGTTGATCGATCCCTCTACCCGGCCGTCAATATACAAAGACTCGGATCCGGTCACTTCACCTTTAATCACCAGCGACTTGCCAATCGTAGCCTGGTCCGAAGTGGTGGTCGTAACCGGGCGCGGTACAGCCGCGGGCTCGCTCATAAGCGGTGCCGTCGTCGCCGTGGACGTGCTCGGACGCTCCGGCTCAGTTGGCCGGGCAGGTGTCGCAGGTTGATTCGTGGGCTTCCACATTGTCGTCGAAATCCTTTCCTTCTATTAAGAAATTCTGAATCACCGCCGCATTTCGGGGGCCAAAGCGAATTGTACTCTCAGTAAACGCCTAACCCTGTGGAAATCAAGCTTTTCTTATTGATTTTCATAGTTCCCCTCGTGGTTCACCCATCAGGACGGCACCATCGGCCGTGCCTCCGGTCGTGTAAGCTCTGCCCGGCCTGCGGTAATTCTTCTATCGCGATACTTCTGTCGGATACTTCTGTCGCGATACTTGTCACGGTACTTTTCACGATACTATGGAGCCGTGGGGCACGACCAAACCGAGTGCCATCCCTGACGAGGAATCGATGAATTTAATCGCGACGACTTCAACCGCGACCGCCTCCCTCCGGCCCCAGCCCGGAGAATACGATCCCTACTACGAGAAATATCTCTCCCTGATCCAGGGCAATGACATTCTTGCCGCTTTGGACGAACAGCGCCGCCAGATGGTTCTGCTGCTCTCGGGCCGCACCGAGGCCGACGGCGATCTCCGCTACGCGCCCGAGAAGTGGAGCCTGAAAGAAGTTCTTGGGCACATCAACGATACCGAGCGCATCATCAGCTACCGAGCGCTGCGCATTTCGCGCGGTGACGCGACTCCCATCGAAGGCTTCGAGCAGGACGACTACGTCCGCAACGGTCCATTCGGGCGGCGTTCGCTGGCCGACTTGATCGAAGACTACATCGCCGTGCGCCGCGCCACCGTTTCGCTGTTTCGCAATCTCGACGAGGCCGCCTGGACCCGCCGCGGGGTAGCCAACAAGAACGAGGTGACGGTGCGTGCCCTCGCCTACATCATTGCCGGACACGAACTGCATCATCGGCGGATTATCGAGGAGAAGTATTTGAAATAGAGATTTTGTAATTTGGTAATCGGGTAATTTTGCAATTTAAAACCCGGCTGAACGCGCCACTCGAGGAGATTTTCAGATTACCAAATTACAAAATGAGTTTTCTGCTCTCCGACTCCGCCATCCTTCGCCACATCGCCCGCCAGCCCAAGCAGACGGCGAGCCATAAGCAGCTCTTGCGCGAACTCGGCGTGAAAGGCGAAGCGCGCCGTGAACTGGTGGACCGACTGCACGCACTCGTCAGTAAAGGAGAACTGCTGCAAGTCGACTCCGAACGCTACGCTATTCCGCAGGCCGCCAAGGGACGCAACCTGCTAGTCGGCCGCCTCACCATGCATCGCGACGGCTTCGGCTTCGTGATTCCCGAAGCCACTTCGCTCGATCCGAGTCTTAAGGCCCGCCTCGCCGGCGATGTCTTCATTCCTCCGCACGCCACCGGATCCTCCATGCACGGCGACCGCGTCCTGGTCGAGGTCTCCGCCGTCCGCCCCGATGGCCGCGCCGAAGGCCGCATCATCCGCTCCGTATCGCGTGCTCATCCGACCGTGGTCGGCATCTTCCACTATGGACACCGTCACAATTACGTCAAGCCGATCGACGAAAAAGTGACGCAGGAAATCATCATTCCGCCCGGAATGGAGCATCCGCAATCCTCTGTGACCTCTGTGCCTCCTGTGGTTGGGATTTCTCCAAATCAATCAAGGACGATCGATCGAAAAAAATCCCGAGACCGCGTCATCGGAGAAGAAGCCGCAGTCCACACCGGCTGGCAGGATCTGGACGGACTGGTCGTTGACGTAGAAATCACCGACTGGCCTTCCGCCACGCAGCAGCCGCGCGGCCGCGTGATCGAAATTCTCGGCGAAGAAGCCGACTTCGGAGTCGACGTCGAGATCATGATCCGCAAGTTTCACCTGCCTCACCGCTTCCCGCCTGAAGTAATCGAAGAAGCGCAAGCCCTGGTACCTGGGGACGAATCCATCATTCCCGCGGAAGCCTTGCGTCACCGCCGCGACTACCGCTCGCTTCCGATTGTCACCATCGATGGCGAAACCGCTCGCGATTTCGACGATGCCGTCCACGTCCGGCAACTCGAAAACGGCAACTACGAACTGCAGGTCCACATCGCCGACGTCGCCCAATACGTGACGCCCAACTCGCCGCTCGACCAGGAAGCCCGTCTGCGCGGCACCAGCGTCTATTTCCCCGACCGCGCCGTTCCCATGCTGCCGCTTGAACTCTCGACTGACATTTGCAGCCTGCGCCCGCAAGTGGACCGGCTGGTGCTCTCCTGCACCATGGAGATTGACCACCAGGGCGAGATCGCCAGCTATGAAATCAACGAAGGCGTGATCCGTTCCGCCAACCGCATGACTTACACCGCCGTGAATGCCGTCATCGAAGGCGAAGCCGAAGGGAACGTTGAAGCCCGCCGCGAATACGCAACTCAAGTCGACCACTTCGAACGCATGCGCGATCTCGCGGTGATCCTGAACCGCAAGCGCAAACGCCGCGGATCGATCGATTTCGATCTCCCCGAACCAGTCATCGAGTTTGACGAATTTGGAATGATGAAGAGCATTACAAGATCGGAGCGCAACATCGCCCACCGGCTCATCGAAGAATTCATGCTCTCGGCGAACGAGTCCGTCGCCCACTATCTCGAAAATAAACGCATCGCCTCGCTCTACCGCATCCACGAAAAGCCCGACGCCAAACGCGTGTACGACTTCGAAGTCATCGCCGCCACTTTCGGATATTCGCTCGGCGTAGGCGCGTTGCCCATTCAGCGCGTGCAACTCAAAGCCGACCGCCGCGACGCCCGCGGCACCGGCAAGCGTGTCCGTGAACTCGAAGTGCCCAAAGAAATCCACATTACTCCGCGCATGTATCAGAAACTCACGGAGAAGATCGCGGGCAAGCCGGAAGAGAGGATCCTGAGTTTCCTGATGCTGCGGTCGCTGAAACAGGCCCGATACTCCGAAGAAAATCGAGGTCACTTCGCCTTAGCCGCCACCACCTACACCCATTTCACCTCGCCCATCCGCCGCTATCCCGACTTGATCGTGCATCGCATACTGAAAGAAGTGCTGCGCGATTCAGCCGAAAAGATGGATGGAGAAGTACCGGTCGGGACATCCCAATCCCCACACATTGATCATCACTCAAATATTTGTCATCCTGAGCGAAGCGAAGGATCTGCTTTTCGCCCGCACAAAGAAGACCGGGAAGGGCACGACTTTAGTCGTGCCGATAGCCGGACAAAAAATGCCGGGGCTTCAGTCCCTGAGGGCCCGCCGCCATCGCCCTGGTCCAAGCGCCGCGACCGCAACGCGCATCAGCACGCGCTCGAGCCCCTCGGCGGCCCGATCACGCTCGAAGAACTTCACACCATCGCCGAAGAATCCAGCCAGGCCGAACGTCGCGCCGACGAAGCCGAGCGCGGGCTGATGGAATGGAAGAAAATGAAATTCATGGAGCGCCGGATCGGCGAAGACTTCGACGGCCTCATCATCAGCGTAACCAAGTTCGGCTTCTTCGTGGAATTGACCGACCTCTTCGTCGAGGGCCTGGTACCCCTCAACACGCTCGCCGACGACCGCTACACCTACCACGAAGACACCCGCCAAATCATCGGCCAGCGCACGCGCAAGACCTACAGCCTGGGCGATCGCGTGCGCGTGCTGGTGGACAGGATTGATCCGGTAGAGAAGAAGATTCAGTTCGCGGTGCTCGAAGAGCAGCCAAAGCCGTCAGCGAAAAGCCGGCGTAAGTGATCGCTGCAAGGGCAATCTCCACTTGGGATTCTTTGGTTCTAAGAAACGATCCTGTATAGAATTGAGATGTACGGGGAGCGAATGACCATGCCAACAGCGAGCGAACCGAAGCCCGAGCAAGATCCAGCCCAGGCCGCAGAGCATGTTGCCAGTGCTCACAAAATTCTGAAAGACTTGCAGCAGAAGGTCGGAGATCATCCAGAACTCCGCGAGGCCATCACGAAACTAGAGATGGCGCTCAACATTCTGGCGATAAAGACTGGCGGCCTGCTGTAGCTCCGACCTGCTAAAATTCTCCGTCATCACTCTTGGCGCCTGCCTAGGAAGTCAGCTCCATGTCTACAAGCTCAGGTCCCACTCCAACCACACGCACGCGCGTCGTGCGCGAACCGCAGCGGGCGATCTATGACCGCGACGCCGTCAACCACATCCTCGATGAAGCTTTCCTCTGCCACGTCGGCTTCGTGGTTGACGGACAGCCGTTCGTGATCCCCACTTCTTTCGGCCGCGACGGAGACGTGCTTTACATCCACGGCTCGATCGCCAGCCGCATGCTGCGCAATCTCGGTCAGGGCGTCCCGGCTTGCATCACGGTCACGCTGGTCGATGGATTAGTGCTCGCCCGCTCGGTTTTCAATCACTCGATGAACTACCGCTCGGTGGTAATTCTCGGCATGGCAACGCTGGTTGATGATCCGGCAGAAAAACTCGCGGCCCTTCGCGCGATCAGTGAGCACATTATCCCTCATCGCTGGGACGACTCGCGCCAGCCCAACGAAAAAGAATTGAAGGCAACGTCAGTCCTGCGTCTGCCGATCAATGAATTTTCAGCGAAAGTCCGCGTCGGGCCGCCGGTGGACGACGAGGAAGACTACGCGTTCCCAACCTGGGCAGGAGTGATTCCGCTCGAAATAACAACCGGTGCCGCGATCCCCGACGACCGTTGCAAGCAAGAGCTGCCCGCCTATCTGAAGAACTACACTCGCCAGAAAAAATCGTAGCGAGGAGCAGCGTGCCGCGAACAAAAACGCCCGCGTAGGGACGGCCGCCCCCGGCCGTCCAGCCGGACGAAGTCCGGCAGATGCCCGCGGCTCAGTTCACCCCGGCAGCAGCAGCAACTTCCCCGTAGTCTTCCGTCCCTCCAGGTCGCGGTGCGCCTGCTGCGCCTGCGCCAGCGGGTACACGTGTTCAATCCGCAACTTGAGTTTGCCGTCGCGAATCATGCCGAAGACCGCTGCGGCGCGCTGCTGCAACTCCTGCGCGGTAGCAATATAGTTTCCCAGCGAAGGCCGCGTCAGAAAGATCGATCCCTTCTGCGTCAGCACCAGCGGATCAACCGGCGCGACCGCCCCGCTTGAGCCTCCGAAGAGCACCATCATGCCGCGCGGACGCAGCACATTCAGACCCTTGTCGAACGTCGTCTTTCCGACCGAGTCATACACCACATCCACGCCTTTGCCGCCGGTCAGCCGTTTCGTCTCCGCCTCAAAATCCACCTTCGTATAAGGAATGACTTCGTCGGCCCCCGCCGCTCCGGCCAGCCTGGCTTTTTCCTCGGTCGAAACCGTGGCAATCACCCGCACCCCAAGGTTGTGCGCCATCTGGACCAGCAGCAACCCAACTCCGCCGGCCGCGGCATGAATCAATGCCGTCTCGCCTTTCTTCAGCGGATAGGTGTCATGAGATAGGTAGTGCGCCGTCATCCCCTGCAACATGGCGGCGGCAGCCTCGCGCTCGCTCACCCCAGCCGGAATCTTCACCAGCCGGTCGGCCGGCACCGCGGCGTACTCGGCATAGCTCCCGAGGACGGATGTGTAAGCCACACGATCGCCGACGGCCACCTCACGCGCATCCTTGCTTACATCAGATCCGATTGCCGAAACCACGCCCGCCGCTTCCTGTCCCAGAACAAACGGCAGCGGCGTTTTATAACGGCCTTCGCGGTTATAGACGTCAATAAAGTTGACGCCCGCCGCTTTGATCTTCACGATGGCTTCATTCGATTTCGGTTGCGGAACCGGCAAGTCCACCAGTTCCATCACTTCCGGCCCACCTGTGTGCTTTACCTGTATGGCCTTCATATTTCCTTTCGATGATTCCGGAACGACGAAAGACTCGTCACCTCCAGCCCCTTCTCTGGAAGATTCCCTGCATCCCTGCAAACAGCCGATGCTTCTCTCCCAGCGCCCTTAACCCATTTGCTATACTCCGCGAGGCTGGGGTAACATCGCCACCCGATGCCCAAAGTAATGGAATCTAGGTGTCTTCCGTGGCGTTGACCCAACGAATTTTGCGATAGTACCATCACAATAGTGCATGAACGCTGGGTTGCGTCCGGAAGTGGTAGCGGCAAGTTTTTGAAAATATGAGATTTTCTTCTCATCCGTATCTGGCGATCATTCTCTCCGTCCCCTTGGCGGCGACCCTTGCTTGCCAGAGCGCCCAAAAATCGTCGTTTATGCCTCCCGCCCAAGCCCAGGCCCCAGCCCTGATCGCGGCCAGCACCCCGCCTGATCCACACCAGCAAAAGTCCGCCGCCGCCGCTGCTGAGCCCCAATCGAAGCCGCGGGTGCCGCAGGCGCTCCAAGTCGATCCCGTAGGCGACCTGATCGCCCGCGTAGAAAAGGAATACCAGTCAGGACAGGACAACTATAGCGCCGGGCACCTTGAAGCCGCGAAGCAGAATTTCGACTCCGCTTTCAACCAACTGCTCGGCAGCGGATTCGATCTCCGCTCCGATCACGGAGACGACCGCCTCGAGCGCGAACTCGACCGCATTCTCGACGGCATCAACGCCCTCGAACTCGCCGCCTTGCAGCAGGGCGACGGCTTTGCCGAGCAAAAGTCAGAACCGGCGCCCATCGACGAAGCCAACGAGGCCGCCATCCCAGTCGACGCCAACATCAAGGCAAAAGCCGAAACCGAGATCAAATCCACCCGTTCTGACCTGCCCCTGATGATGACCGACCAGGTCGCCGGCTACATCAACTACTTCTCCACCCGCGGTCGTGGCACTGTGGAGCGCGCTCTGGCCCGCTCCGGCCGTTACGAAGACATGATCCGCCGCATCTTGCAGGAAGAAGGCGTGCCGCAGGACCTGATCTACCTTGCCCAGGCTGAGTCCGGTTTTCATCCGCTGGCGGTTTCCCGCGCCGGCGCTCGCGGCATGTGGCAGTTCATGGGCAGCCGTGCCAAAGGCTACGGACTCGAGCGCAATTGGTGGGTCGATGACCGCCAGGATCCGGAAAAGGCAACCCGCGCCGCCGCTCAACATCTGAAAGACCTCTACAAACAGTTTGGAGACTGGTACCTGGCGATGGCCGCCTACAACTCGGGACCGGGTACAGTCCAGAGCGCGGTCAAACGCACCGGCTATGCCGATTTCTGGGAACTCTACAATCGCAACGTGCTGCCGAAGGAAACCCGCAACTACGTCCCCATCATTCTGGCCGTCACCATCATGGCGAAGAATCCCGCGCAATATGGGCTCGATTCGGTGGTGAAGGAAAGGCCGGTTCCCTACGACACGGTCCAGATCGGCTATCCCATCGATCTCCGCCTGGCCGCCGAGTGCGTGGATGCCACCACCTCCGACTTGCTCGACCTAAACCCCAGCCTGCTCCGGCTGACCACTCCGAGAGTCACTGAAAAGGATCAAGAATTCGATCTCCACTTGCCTGCCGGGACTGCCGACAAGTTTCAGATTGCGGTCGCCTCGATTCCAGTCGACAAGCGCGTCTGGTGGCGTTATCACAAGGTGCAAGGCGGAGAAACACTGGCCTCGATCGCCCGCACCTATCACACGACTCCGAAAGCCATCGCCGAAGCCAACGACCTGAACGACGGACTGAACAACAGCGCGGTCGCGCCCGAAACCCGTCTGATCATTCCCATCGCCGCAGGCAAACAAGCCGACACCAGCACCTACGCGCACGCCATCACACACTACAAAGTTCGCAAAGGCGATACGGTGGAGTCGGTCGCCGAGAATTTCGGCGTTTCTGCGAAGATGGTTCGCGGTTGGAACCACCTGAAAGGCAGCAGCCTCGCCGGAAGAAAGGTCTTGTATCTTCACCTTCCCGTCACTCGGGCGGCGGGCGAAGCGCAGGTCGCCGCAAAGCGTTCAAGCGGGTCGCACCACCATGCCGGAACCCAAACCGCAATGTCAATGTCAATGTCAACGTCCAGCGCCGTTTCCCATCCCGCAGTGAAGCATCATAAGGTCAAGCAAGGCGAAACCCTGTATTCGATTGCCAACTCGTACAACACCACAGTTACCGCCCTGAAGCACGACAACCGGAATATTGCAGCCCTGCGGCCGGGCATGATCCTGATCGTCCGCGACTCGCACTAATCCCGCTATCCCATCAGCAATCCGCCATTCACGTTCAGCACATGCCCGGTGATGTAGGAAGCTTGGTCGGAAGCTAGAAAGCACACCGCGCTGGCAACGTCCTCCGGAGAGCCCACGCGCCCCAGCGGAATCGACTTCACCGCATTCTGCTTGAATTCGTCACTCAGAGCAGCCGTCATGCTGGTCTCGATAAATCCCGGAGCGACCGCGTTGCAAGTAATATTGCGCGACGCCACTTCCCGCGCTATCGCCATCGTCAGCCCGATCAGCCCGGCTTTTGAAGCGGCGTAGTTCGCCTGCCCTGCCTGCCCCATCTGCCCGAACACGCTCGTGATGTTGATGATCCGTCCCCAGCGCTGCTTGAGCATCGAAGCGATGACCTGTTGGATGCACAGATAGGCGGAAGTCAGATTCGTGTTGAGCACCGCGTCCCAGTCGGCGCGCTTCATACGCATCACCAGTTGGTCGCGCGTGATGCCGGCGTTGTTCACCAGGATGTCGATCTTGCCGAATTGCGCCAGCGCCGACTTGATCCCGGATTTCACCTGCTCTTCCTCGGCCACGTCCATGACGAAAGCCGCCGCCTTCGCTCCCGCCGCCGTGATCTCGGCGACCAATTCCTCCAGTTTCTGCCGATTGCGCGCCGCCACCGCGACGCTCGCGCCCTCCCGCGCCAGCGCCAGCGCGCAGGCATGACCAATACCCTGCGACGCTCCCGTAACCAGCGCGACTCGCCCCTCGAGTTTCATGCGTGCTCCTTCGGAACAGAACCTGGCAACCGATCTTTAAGAATTAGAATTAGAACTAGACGGAGGATTATAAACGTCGCAGAAGGCAACTGGTGGGCAAAAGGCTAAGCGATCCAAGAATTCATAACCAGAATTCATAACGACGGAGGACATAGGGGAGGACAGGGAATTTGACCACAGGGGAGCAACGAGGAACTTAGAGGAAGCTAGCCGGCTTGCGTCGCCGCCCGCCCCAGGGACACGGCCCCAAGAATCTTTTCGATCTTCTCGACCAGCGTCCGCCTCGAATACGGCTTGGCCAGAAAGTAGGTGCGCGACTCGGGTGCTTCCGTCTCATACTCGGGGTTCCCGTAACCCGACGTCACCAGCACCACAACCTCTGGTGAATGCTTAAGCAGATCTTGCCCCAGTTGCAGTCCTGTCCGCCCCGGAAGCACCATGTCGGTCATCACCAGATCGATTCCCCGCTTGCACTCTTCGTAAACCTTCATCGCATCGCGCGCATCCTCGGCCGGCAGAACTTCAAAGCCTGCGCTCTCCAGAATGCTGCAAGTCGCCTCCCGCACAAAAGGCTCGTCCTCCACCAGAAGAATAGTGCGCCGCCGGGGGCGATCGTTCGCAAATACATATGGCTGAAGAGTCATACCATCCTCCAATTCACTTTCCTGACAACTCTTCCAGCAATTGCATGGCCTCGCCGCCTTCCGAAGAACGACGCGCTCCGCGCAACGTCTCTAATTGTTTGGAATCTACTTCGGCGCGCTAAGAATCGTCTGCTTCGGATCGAGCACAATCTTGCGCACATTGCTCGGCGCGATCAGCCGAAACCCAGTCTCCGCGCCATCCGCCAGCACTTCGCCCAGAAAAACCAGCGCGTTACCCGCGGTCGCGGCATACACCGGAACCGCCGTCACCAAATCGTCGGGTACGTCCTTTTGTACGATCACGCCTGTAACCGTGGTCACCCCATTCTTCTCCGTGATGCGAATCTCCCGTGCTTTCAGCTCCGGTATCGCCGTCCCTTCGATCCAACCTTCCAAAAACCAGTCCAACTTGGGACGTTTCTCGTACCAAAGTGGGCGAGGCAGTTCCTCTTCGAAAACCTGCACCAGTTCCTGCGTGCTTATGGTCTTTCCCGCATACCGCTCTCTGATCCTCCGCAGTGCGCGAAAGAACGGCTCGTCGGGATTCAACAGCGGATTCGCCCGCCCTTTCCGGGAACGGGATGCCGCTTCGGAATCGCGCAGCATCGACCTCAGCATGTGAAACAGCCACGTCCCTCTTTCGTAGCTGATCGCCTCGTATCCCCTGGGAAAATGCGACGAGTCCAGCCGCTGTCCCAGCGTCACCGGTCCAGCATCGCGCAGCCACTCTCCATCTTTGTTCTTGCTCA
The DNA here is from genome assembly GCA_049511255.1 of Terriglobales bacterium. GTDB lineage: Bacteria > Acidobacteriota > Terriglobia > Terriglobales > Acidobacteriaceae > Acidiflorens. Next base: position 25,569 of record JBEKYF010000017.1, read on the forward strand.
GCAGATCGCGCCGGTACTTTTCCAGAACCTGCCGGAATTGCGCCGGGTTCTGTTGCTCCAGCAGCAACAGCGACGCATAGTCCGCCAGACCTTCCGCCAGCCACTGATCCCGGTAACTCTTCCACCCGACCAGATCGCCCCACCATTGATGCGCCGTCTCGTGCACCAGAACCTGGCTGTCGAGCGCGCGCGTCACCGGATCAAGATGCAGATCCGTCTGTTCCTGCGGGCTAAGAAATGCGAAGCTCGAGAGGAACACCAGCCCCGGCCATCCCTGGCTCAAATTCCCCGGCATTTGCGTCAGTGCCAGCGAGCCATACGGATACGGCCCAAACCACTGCGAGAAATTCCCAATGGCCATCGCCGCCCTGTCCGCCACGGCCTGCACATCGCGCGCCGGCGACGGAGGCGGCGGAGTCACCACCATCGGCGGCATCGATCTCGATCCCGGCGTGAGAGGGCCGGGAAATGCCGGCCGCTCAATCGCCTCCGCCGGCGCCTTCGGAAACGCTTTCTCAACTCCCTTCGTGCCGTATGCCTCGACCAGAATGTTGCCCGGCTTCGTCTTAGCCTCCGCCCGAACGTACTTGCCCAGGTTGAATCCCGCCACCGGAATCGGCCGCTCTGAGGCCCACCGCGAAACCTTCTCTGCCCCTGCTTCCTCGGTCGTTTCCCCGTCCTCGCCGCTCGCGCGTGAGATCTGCTTTCCCGTAGCTACCAGCGTCCAGTTCGAGGGATAGTGAAACTCCATCTCGAACTGCGCCGGGCTCAAACCGAAATTCGGATACCACGTGCCGCGCTCGCCCACATACAGCAATCCGTTCCCCGCCTCCGACAGAACCTCGCCCGCATAACTGAAGCGCAGTTTCAATTCCTGTCCGGGCGCGAGCGAAGCGGGAAACACGACCGCCACCAGATCGTTTCCTTTTCGCCGCAGCTGCGTCCCTTCAATCGCCGGGTTCTGGATGAAGTCCACCGGCCGCCCATCCGCCTCGACGTCATCAATCTTCAGATAACGCGACAACTCAAACAGCAGCGTCCTTTCTCCTCCGCTGCGAATTCGAACCTTCATCTCCGTCGCTGCTCGCAACCTCGTCGGCGGCTCGACCGACGCCCGAATCCGGAAGCCCGTGATCGAGGCATCACCAGCCCCTAGAGCCGCAGCTGCGCTGCCAGGCGCAAACGACGTCCATATATCGAAGAACGGGATGCCGTCTTTCACCCGCGGCTGCCCGGCCCACAACGGTTCGGGGCTGGCCGCATCCCAGAGCACTTCGAAGCCGCCCAGTTTCTTGCCCAGCAAATGAACGTGCAGAAAAGGCGGAAATTTCCGAGCCAATTCGCTTCCACCCTCGTTTCCACCCGGCGCCGGAAGAAAATGACTGAAGTCCAGCAGCAGCCGCAGAGCATCAAACTCCGCCAGCGTGCGGCTCGTGTTGCTCCATTCTTTTATGAATTCGCCGCCCTCTGGCGCCGGCGAAAGAGAGCGCTGCAAGACCGCTGCCGTGTCGTCGTTGAAGCGCAGATATCCTGAAGTGAATTGCTCTTCGAGAATCGCCATCCCCGTGAACAGCGCCAGCGATCCGCGCTCCACCCGGTTCGGAGGCCGCAGCCGTATCTCGCCCTCCCCCTCGAAGAACGCGCCCGTAATCCGCCCGCAAATGTCTTCCGTAAACGCCAGCGTGCCGTCATCCAAATCAAGATGGAGATTAGGCCGGTCAATCGAGGCTTCCCGAACGTGGTACAGGCGTTGCGGATCGAGTTCCAGCGAACGAATCCGCGCGTAAAGGCCGCTCGTGGTAAGCGGACATTCGGGGCTTGGCCCCGCTGCCAGCGCCCAAGCCGTCGCGGCCACGAGCCACCCTGCCAACCCAATCATCCGCCGCAACCAAAGCACAGCTTGCTTCATAAACAGGGCAGAGTTCTCAGAAACCCAAGAAACTTCTTCACCACAGAGTCACAGAGACACAGAGAAAACCTAAGCGGGGAAACCCAAGAACTGCTTTTCTCCGTGTCTCTGTGACTCTGTGGTGAGTTGTTCTTCATAACGCTTTTTGCCCAGATGATCTCCGGATGATGACGAGAACTTCTTCCCGTTCCAGCACCTTGGTCACCTTACCGACCCTCTGCGCGGTTGCTAGAATCAGCCGAGTGCGAGCCCTGTTCCTCATTCTAGTGCTTCTGGCGGCGCTTCCCGCGCCCGCCGACGTCATCCATCTCAAAAATGGACGCACCATCTGGGCCGACCAGGTCCGCGAGAATAATAAGAAAGACCGCATCGAGTATGACGTCGGTGAAGACACCTACACCATCCCGAAATCCTCCGTCGAGCGCATCGAGGCCGGCGGCATCGCCCCGATTCACGGCGCTTCCGGAGCATCCGCCAATTCCAACGCCCCCGACATCACTCCGCCCACGCCCTCGTTCAACCACGAAGCCGACATAGCCGAAAAAGTCATCCGCGACGGCAAGGTGGATACCGATGCACTCGCCAGCCTCGCACAAACCGCTAATCCCGAACTCGGCGCCACCGCATACTTCCTCGCCGGCAAGCATGAATCCGATCGCGGCAACTTCCCGCAGGCCAAGCGCTATTACGAATCCGCGCTCCGCTTCCAGCCGGATAACTCCACCTTGCTGATCTACTACGCTGCCTGCCTGATGCGCACCGGCCACGCCTCTGAAGCTCTGCCCTACGCGCAACACGCCGTCAGCGTTGCTCCCGACTCACCCGATGCCATTGCCATGCTGGGTTTCGTGCAATTCGCCAGCGATCATACGCCCGATGCGATTCGCTCCTGGAAGAAGTCGCTCGCCCTGCGTCCCGATGCCACCGTCAGCCAATATCTCGCCCGCGCCGAGCGCGAATCGAGCGCCGAATCCGATTTCTCGCAACGCGAAAGCAGCCACTTTAACCTTCATTTCGAAGGCAAGGAGACCTCCGAAACCTTCCGCCACGACCTCGTCGCCACCCTCGACTCCGAGTATGACGATCTGGTGCGCGATCTCGGCTACTCGCCCCACAACAACATCGCCGTCACGCTCTACACTCAGCAGGCGTTCTTCGACGTTACCCGCGCGCCTTCGTGGATCGGCGCTATCAACGATGGCAAGCTGCGCATCCCGATCAGCGGCGTCCAGAGCGTCACGCCCGAGCTCGCCCGCGTCCTCAAACATGAACTGACGCACTCTTTCATCGCGCAGATGTCCAGCAACCGCTGCCCCACCTGGCTGAACGAAGGCATCGCACAAATGGAAGAAGGCAAGTCGTCCGCTTCCAACGGACACCGACTGGCCCAGCTTTTCGTCGCCGGAAATGAGATTCCCTTCAATATGCTCGAAGGAAGTTTCATGAACTTCTCCGCCCCCGAAGCCACTACCGCCTATGCCGAATCTCTCGCCGCCGCCGAATACATCCGCGACGCCTACGGCATGAGCGAAATCACGCGCATCCTGGAACGCCTCTCCGAAGGCAGTTCCACCGAAGCCGCCTTGCGCGCCACCGTTCGCTCCGATTATCGTCAGCTCCGCGACGAAATGACCCACAAGCTAAAGGAAAAATACGGCGAATAGGTATGTGTGACAAGCCCGCAATTTCACGAGGGGTTGCGCTTCAGCCATAGCGTGACGGATTCTATGGCAAGAGATACCAGGCCGGTCCGCATGGCACCGTCGAAATGGACAAAACCTACGTCGGCGGCAAGAAGATCGGCTGGGGTATTAGCGCTCGCGGCATCATGGGAACGTGGCATCGTGTCTCTGCGAAGCATTTGGGTGTCCGACAATCTGGAATATAAGGAACTCACTAAAGCCGCTTAGCCTCGTCCATAGTGATCTCAGGTCCACACCAACTAAATTTCCTCGGCGCAAACCCTGGAGCCACCATCGTGAATGAAATAGATACCGTGCTCAAATCCAACGGCACCCTAAGGGGACGTTCGGCCCACATTAAATCGGCAATGCCTTCAGAAACGAATTGACGAATTACCATGGTTGCCGCCTCTCCATGCTTCACCCTAAAAATAGGATCAGGCAGAAGCGGAGCCGTGGCCAGCGGCTTTCCTCCGTACGTAGCGCGTCCGTCTATTTTTTTGCTGGAAGTGACTGCCTCAAAGACAGAGGCGTTGACGATATCGATAAAGATATCTATGTATGGGTCTGAGCCAGGGTTGAAATGAAACTCTGCGCGTTGGCCAGTTATATGCAATCTCTCATGAATTGTCGCGGCATCGTTTTCAGCTATTGCCTTCAATCCCTTTGCTGCCAGATCGTCTATCTGCGTCCTTTCTTCTTTCTCCGTCGCCTTGTTTTTGGGCCGCAACAATGAAACTATCCCGATTAGCAAAAAGATTAATCCTGCCCAGGACAACAAATGGGTGGGCCACGCTACATCCTGTGCCGCCCTACTCCAATCGCGACCGCTCTGCCATGTTGCAGTGTTGTCGATGAGAAACAGCGCGCCCGCGATTACAAGCCACATATATGCATACCTCTGTTTGAGCCTACCTGAGTCAAACAGTTCCACCTCACCCCCCCCCGAAATTTATGCGGGAAGTATATCTGGTATCAAATGCCTAATCCCGAGAAATTTCCTTGACGAATTGCAACCTGTAAGAACGCTCTTTCCAGCCAATCGTTCCGCTAGCACTTTCCGCTCATTGCCCCGTCCCAAAGTTTGTGTTAATTTCGCCGCTCATGAAAGCGCTTCTTTCAAAACTCGGGTTTGGCTCAACGGCCGAGGAAATTCCCGAGATCGTCCAAGGGGAAAGCCCCGTGCTCGAGGGCGCGGACCTGGCAGTCGCCTATTTTTCCTCGCGCGCCGGAGGCGATTTTCATGATTTCCTGCGGGTCGGCCCGACCCGTTTTCTTTTCGGATTGCTCGACGTGGCGGGCAAACGCGAGGCCAACGTCGCCGTGCTGCAAGCCGCGCAGGCTTGTTTTCGCTCGTCGGGTGAGGAACTCTTCTCCGCCGCCGAACTGAACGAATCGGACGCCATGATCGAACTGTCGCGCCGTCTGAATCTCGAGATCATGCGCGCGGCCGGAGGCGTGCGCAGTTGCCCGGCCTTCGCCGGCTGCTACAACGAAGAGCTGGGCACGGTCTGCTACGTGAATGCAGGCCACACACCCGGCCTGCTGCGCGACGACGCAAGCCTCGTAGAATTGCCCGCGACCGGCCTGCCCTTCGGCCTATTCTCGCTCGCCCCGACCGACGCCCGCATCGTCGGCCTGGGACCCACGGGCTCGCTGGCGGTGGTTTCACGCGGAGTGGTGGAGGCCGAGTCGAAGGACGCGGAATTTGGTCTGGAGGGAGTCAAAAGCGTCATGCAGGCGGGACCTTCTTCGGCCAAATATCTTTCCCGGAGCATCCTGCAACGCATGCAGGACTTCATGCACACGGCTCCGAAACACAACGACGTGACCGCACTGACGCTCACACGGGGAGCTTAGCCAAAAATCAGCCAGACGATCGCGCCCGTTCAAGATTGGCCTCCACGCCGCTCGCGGCGTAAAATAGAAAAACAATTTTCCCTCGGGTGCACCCCCAGGTTTCAAGAGAACGTTTTGAGAGAACGTTTCAAGAGGGCCCTAAATGAAGAAAGCTAGACTACTCCCGCTGCTCGCTGTTGGCTACGCGCTGCTCCTCCCATGTCTTTCGCCGGCCGATACCGTGGTCGAAGAGATCATCGCCCGGGTGAACAACGAAATCGTCACGCGCTCGGAATACATCCGCAGCCGCGATCAGCTCAAGCAGGAAGTTCAGCAGCAGGACCCGGCCAACGCCGACCGCGCTTTTGCCGAGAAGCAACGCGACGTTCTGCGCGATCTGATTGACCAGCAACTCCTGCTGCAAAAAGGCAAAGACCTCGGCATCACCGGCGACACTGAACTCATCAAGCGCCTCGATGAAATGCGCAAGCAGATGAACCTCGAAACCATGGAGGACCTGGAGAAGGCGGCGGAGGCGCAAGGAGCTTCGTATGAGGACTTCAAGCAGAACTTGCGCAACCAGATTGTCACGCAGCGCGTGATTGGGCAGGAAGTGGGCTCGAAACTGGCCATGAGCAAGGAGGACGTGAAGAAGTTCTATGAAGAGCACCGCGCGGAAATGGAGCAGCCCGAGCAGGTTCGCCTGAGTGAAATTCTGATTGCGCCCAAAACGCCCGCCAAACCGGCTCCGGGCGCCGACGCTGCCAAGCCCGAGCCGCCGTCGTCATCGTTATCAGAGGCGGAGACGGAAGCGGCGCTGGCCGCCGCCCAGGTCAAAGCGCAGGATATACTCGAGCAGATTCACAAGGGCGCACAGTTTTCAGACTTGGCGAAGAAATACTCCGATGGGCCGTCGGCAAAAGATGGCGGCGACCTCAGTTATTTCAAGCGCGGCACACTCGCGAAAGAACTGGAAGACAAGGTCTTCGCGCTGAAAGCCGGCGGAGTTACGGATGTGATTCGCACCAAGCAGGGTTACGTGATCCTGCAGGCGACCGAGCATCAGATGGCGGGCATTCCCACCCTGAAGGAAGTTGAGCCGCGCATCCAGGATGCGTTGTACATGCAGAAACTGCAGCCGGCGCTGCGCGCCTTTCTGACCACGCTGCGCGAAGAAGCCTTCATTGATGTTAAGGCTGGTTACATCGACTCGGGCGCGAGCGCAAAACAAACCAAGCCCGTCGAGACCACGGACAAAGAAGACAAAGCGAAGAAACTGAAAAAGAAGAAGAAGCTCGGCGTGTTTTAGGCTAATCTTGGCTGTGCTCGCGGCAGGCGTTGGCGTCTGCATTCACGCGGAAAGCGGTTTCGCGGAGGCTCATGAAAGAGTTTTTTATCTCCGAATGTTCCCAGCTGGAAAACAAGATCGTCACCTCCAGCTTCGTGGTGGCTTCGAAGCAGGTAAAAGCAAAAAAAAATGGCGAGCCTTACCTGGCGTTGATCCTGGCGGACCGCACCGGCCAGATCGAAGCCAAGATGTGGGACAACGTCGACGAATTCATCCTCGCCTTCGAGCAGGACGACTTTCTCAAGGTCAAGGGGCTCATCAACAAGTATAAGAATCGTTTTCAGCTCACCATTCACAAGCTGCGGCGCATGGAAGAAGGCGAGATCGATTTCACCGACTACCTGCCCAAGACCACCAAGGACATCGGCGAACTCTGGAGAACGCTGACGGAGTTTGTGGGCACGTTCCAGAATCCGCACCTGAAGGAGCTTGTCGAACTGTTCATGGCGGACGCGGAAATTGCCGAGCGCTACCGCAATGCCCCCGCGGCCAAGACCCTTCATCACGCCTACATCGGCGGACTGCTCGATCACGTTGTGTCGCTGTTCCGCTCCTGCGATCTGGTCTGCCGCAACTATCCACAGATCAACCGCGACCTGCTGTTGGCGGGAGCGTTTCTGCATGACATCGGCAAGATTCAGGAATTGACCTACAACCGCGCGTTTTCCTACACCACGCGCGGCCAGCTGCTCGGGCACATGATCATCGAACTGGAGATGCTGCAGGCAAAGCTCGCAAAATTGCCTGGCTTTCCCGAGGAACTGAAAACTCTGCTCGAACATATGATCATCAGCCATCACGGCCAGTACGACTTCGGATCGCCCAAGCTGCCGATGTTTCCCGAAGCGCTCATGCTGCATTATCTCGACGACCTGGATTCCAAGATGGAGGCGATGCGTGCCCACTTCGAGCGCGAGGCGGAACTCGAAGGACCGTGGACCAGCTATAACGCCTCGCTGGGGCGCCCGCTGTTCGATTCCAGGAAATTTATGCAAGGCGAGAAAGCGCCGGCTGAGAAAACTATTGTGGAAGAGTCCGGCGCGCCGCCGGCCACATCCGCGGCACCGGAGCCCCCAACTTCCGCAACCCCAGTGCTTGACCTGTTCAGCGAGCAGAAAGCATAGAACAAAGAGCAAAGAGCATAGAGTCCGCGCCTGAACGTCGAATCGTCCCGTTGCGTTGCCTATGGATTTCTCGCGTTTCACCGCCATCAGCTTTGACTGCTACGGCACTCTGATTGATTGGGAGTCGGGAATTCTGCTTGCCCTGCGGGCCGTACTCGCAAACCACGGTCAAAGCCTGCCCGACGCTGCCCTTCTTGAACTCTACGGGGAATTTGAAGCGGAGGCGGAAAGCGGCCCCTATCAAAGCTACGGGGAAGTGCTGCAATCGGTGGTGCGGGCGTTTGCGGATCGCTTCCATTTCCAGGCCAGTTCCGCCGAAATCCGTTCGCTGCACGAATCCGTCCGCGCGTGGCCGCCTTTTGTGGATACGGTGCCGGCGCTGCGCGAGTTGCAAAAGCGATACAAGCTCGTGGTGATTTCAAACATTGACGACGATCTATTTGCGGAGACGCGGAAGCATCTGGACGTGGAATTTGATGGTGTGATCACGGCGGAACAGGCGAGAAGCTACAAACCCTCCCTCAACAATTTCCAGATGGCCTTACGCACGCTTGCGATTTCTCCGGATCGACTGCTGCACGCGGCGCAGAGCATCTATCACGACGTGGTTCCGGCGCGGTCGCTGGGGATCTCGACGGTATGGGTGAACCGGAAGTCGGCCCGTCCTGGGATGGGCGCGGTGCGAGCTTCAGCAGGACGGCCGGACCTGGAGGTTTCCGATCTTGCCAGTCTCGCGGCAGCAGCTATGAAAATGGCGCAAGACTGACTTCCTTACATCGGAACCGGCAGCGGAAGAATCTTCTTTTGTATGGCGACCGTAACCAGTTGGGCTTTGTTGTGAATGTCGAGTTTGCGCATCAAGTTGAACTTGTGCGCTTCCACCGTCTTGGCGCTGACTCCCAACGCTGCCGCCGCTTTCTTCACGGTATTGCCCTCGGCAAGCAACTTCATCACTTCGCGCTCGCGCAGAGTCAGGGTACCTCTCCGCACCGGCACTCGCACCGCCTGCTTCCGCACAGTGGCATCGTCCTTCAATTTCGTCTGGATCTGAGGACTCAGCGACCGTGCGCCGCGATGCACTTCGCGGAGCGCGCGCAACAAAAGCGGCGCGGGAGTGTCTTTCAGCAGGTAGCCGCTGGCGCCCGAGCGCAGGGCTTGCTGCACATACTCCCGATCCTCATGCATGGTCAGATACACGGTTCGCGTGCCGGCGCAGTGTTCTTCGATGAGGCGCCCCGCTTCGAACGACGACATCCCGGGCATGCTGATATCGAGCAGCAACAGGTCGGGGCGGTGCTCCAGGACCAACTTGAGCGCCTCGGCGGCATCGCCCGCTTCGCCCACCACGGCAAAGTCGGGAGCGTCTTCCAACAGGCGGCGCACCCCATAGCGCAACATTTCGTGATCGTCGGCGATCACGCAGCGAATGGGATCGGCAACTTCCGGATGAAACGGATCAGCCTCGGTTGTCAACATGGAAAACTCCTCGCGTACTCTGACGAAGTGGCGCGATGAGTCTGGAACCCCGGTTCATCCGGCGACTTTCGGAACAAAGTGACAGTTAATTGTACCTGCACAGGACACGCCTTCGGCGCAAAAAACGGATTGCGGGAAAAATCACTGGGCGAAAATCTGGGGCGAAAATCTGAGCAACAATCAAGGAGAGCTGAACTTTTCTTCTTCATTTACAATGCCTTTTCCACATGCTGCGCTACTTTACTTCCGGAGAATCCCACGGCGAGGCCCTGGTTGCGTTTCTTTCCGGGCTGCCTGCCGGGCTGGCGGTGGACCAGGCCTTCGTGGACCGCGAGCTCTGGCGGCGTCAGCAGGGCTATGGACGCGGCGGTCGCATGAAGATCGAAACCGACCGGGCCCATTTTCTCTCGGGCGTGCATCACGGCAAGACGATTGGCTCGCCGATTGCGGTGATGCTGGAGAATCGCGACTGGCAGAATTGGAAAGAGTCGCTGCCGGTGGAGACAGGCGATCCGGCGAAACACAAGCGCGTGGCATCGCCGCGTCCGGGCCATGCCGATCTTGCGGGCGCCTTGAAGTACGATTTCACGGAAGCGCGCTATGTTCTGGAGCGCGCCTCGGCCCGAGAATCGGCGGCGCGGGTTGCGATTGGCGCGCTTGCGAAGCTGCTGCTGCGCGAATTGGGCGTGGAAGTTCTAAGCCATGTGATTGCGGTTGGCTCGGTTTCGATTGCGGACGGGGAAATCGCGTGGGAGCAAATCGAGCCGCTATCTCGCAAGAGCGAGGTGCTGCTGGCTTGCGCCGACACCGACGCCGAGCAGCGCATGAAGGAAGAAGTCGATAAGGCTCTGCGCACGGGCGATTCGGTGGGTGGAGTATTCGAGGTGGTGGCGCACAATGTTCCGCCCGGTCTTGGCAGCTACGCGCAATGGGACGAGCGGCTGGATGCGCTGCTGGCTGCGGCGGTCATGTCGTTGCAGGCAGTGAAAGCGGTCGAAATTGGAAGCGGGATTCAGGCAGCGCATTCGCCGGGGTCGGCCGTGCATGACGAAATCGGTTATCGGAGCGACGCGGGATTTGCGGGCTTCACGCGCACGCGCAACAATGCCGGAGGTCTGGAGGGTGGAGTCTCCAACGGACAAGAGATTCGGGTTCGCGGTTATCTGAAACCGATCTCCACGCTGCGGCGTCCATTGCAGTCGGTGGATTTCGCGACGCGCGAGCCGGTGAAGGCGGCGTATGAGCGCTCGGATGTATGCGTGGTACCGGCTGCCGGCGTCGCCGGTGAGGCGATGGTCGCACTCACGTTGGCGCGCTGCGCGCTCGAGAAATTTGGCGGCGACTCGATGAAAGAAACGAAACGAAATTTTCAAGGCTATCTGGAACAACTGAAGAACTACTAATCGAAACTAGAATCCGAAGATGATTTACCCAATTGTGAAATTTGGCGATCCGGTGCTGGAAAAACCCGCGGCCGTGGTGAGCACCTTCGACGAAGAACTCAAAAAGCTCGTGGAAGACATGTTCGAGTCGATGTACGCGGCTCGCGGTGTCGGCCTGGCGGCTCCGCAGATCGGCATTTCGAAACGAATCGCCGTCGTCGATGTGACTTTCAAGGAGGACCCCGGCGCCAAGCTGGTGCTGATCAATCCGGTCATCGTTAGCAAAGAGGGCCGCCAGCGCGGCACTGAAGGCTGCCTGAGCATCCCCGAATTTCGCGAGGAGGTTACGCGCGCCAAAATCGTGACGATACGCGCGCAGGATCTGAGCGGCAAGTTTTTCGAGCACACCGGAGAAGAACTGCTGGCGCGGGCCTTCCTGCATGAAACCGATCATTTGAACGGCAAGCTGTACATCTCACACATCAGCGCGCTGAAGCGCGACCTCATCAAGCGCAAGATCAAGAAACTGGTGAAGGCGGGAGAGTGGTAGGGACTCCTTCTCATGAATTGTCATCCTGAGCGAAGCGAAGGACCTGCTGTTCGCCGCAAACTTGCGGATCCCTCGCTGCGCTCGAGATGACAAAGTCTAGCGAATTAAGATCCAGCACTAGCGGCCGTATGTCTATGATTCTGGTTTTCAGTGGCACTCCTAGTTTCGCTGTCCCGACCCTGGAGAGATTGGTCGAGGCCGGTCATTCCGTGCCGCTGGTGGTGACCCAACCCGATCGGCCTCGCGGGCGCGGGATGGAAGTGGCCGTCTCTCCCGTGAAAGATGCGGCACTGCGCCTGGGCATTGCTGTCGTGCAACCCGGCGCCATCAAGAACAACGCCGAATTCCGCGACCAACTTGCGGCGATGGGCCCGGACGCGATCATCGTCGTCGGCTATGGCCGCATCATTCCGCAGTGGATGATTGATCTTCCCCGGTTCGGAAATTTAAACCTGCATGCCTCTCTGCTGCCAAAGTATCGCGGCGCGGCGCCGATCCAATGGGCGATCGCGAGCGGTGAATCCGTCACCGGCGTTACAACCATGCGCATTGACGCAGGACTCGACACCGGCGTCATACTCATGCAGCGCGAAATCTCCATTGATCTGAAAGACACAGCCGAAACGTTAGGCCCGAAGCTGGCGTCCATCGGCGCGGATCTGATGGTCGAGACCCTGCGCGGACTCGAGAATGGGCAGGTTCGCCCGACTCCGCAGGATCATTCGCAAGCCACGCTCGCGCCGATTCTGAAAAAAGAAGATGGACGCATGGACTTCGCTCGCTCAGCCAACAATCTGTTCAACCGCCTGCGCGGTTTTCAGCCGTGGCCCGGGGCGTTCACGATCTTTAAGGGTAAAACGCTGCAAGTGCACCGCGCTCAGCCCGTGCAACACGCGATTCAGTTGACGCCCGGAGAAGTCGCGGTCGAAGGAACACGCCTGTTCGTCGGTTGCGGCGAGGATAAAGCCAAAGACGCTGACACGACGCTGGAACTGATCGAAGTTCAACCCGAAGGCAAACGCCGCATGACCGCGCAAGAATTCATCAACGGCTACCGGCTCAAATCCGGCGACCGTCTGGGACAATAGGCTGCGATGGCCGTTTCTGCTGCTCGATCTTCTCTCGCTCGGTCCGCGGCTTTCGAAATTCTTCTGCGGGTCGAGCGCGAAGCATCCTACGCCTCCGAACTTCTTCATTCCGCTCGCCTCGCAAAGCTTTCCCCGCGCGATCACGGACTCGCCACCGAGCTGGTGATGGGAGTTCTCCGCTGGCAGTCTCTGCTTGATCGGCAGCTCGCCGCCGCATCGTCGCAGAAGCTCGAGCGGCTGGATCGCGAGGTTCTGGCCGCGTTGCGCCTCGGCGTCTATCAATTGCAGTTTCTCTCCAGAGTTCCGGCACGGGCGGCGATCTTCGAAAGTGTGGAGCTGGTCAAAGCTGCGCGCAAACGCTCAGCGGCTTCATTCGTGAACGCGGTTCTCCGGACCATTGCCAAGGACGGCGCGAAAGACATCTTCGCGGAAATCGGCAAATCGCCAGACTCGACCACGCTGGCTCAAAACGCGGCCCATCCCCCGTGGCTGGTGGCACGCTGGGCCGAGCACTATGGACTTGAGGCAGCGCGGCAGATCTGCGCCCATGACCAGACGGTGCCCGCAACGTCGATTCACATTCACGACGGTCAATCTGAAGCCGAGCTTGCCGAGGCCGGCGTGCAGCTCGCGCCGGGTCGGCTGCTGTCGGCTGCACGACGCGTTCTTGCGGGCGACGTAACCGGAACGGTCGCCTACCAGGAAGGCCGCGTCTCCATTCAGGATGAAGCTTCGCAACTGGTTGCGTTGCTGGTGGGTCGTGGAGAAACGATCGTTGATTGTACGATTCTAGATTGTTGTGCCGCTCCCGGCAGTAAGACTGCCCTGCTCGCCAGGCGCAACCCGCGCGCCAAAGTGTTTGCGTCGGAGCTGCATCCTCACCGCGCGCGCTTGTTGCAAAGCCTTGGCCGCTTGCCGAACGTCCACGTGGTCGCGGCGGACGCGCGACGTTTGCCCTTCTCATGTACTTTCGACCGCATCCTCGCCGACGTTCCTTGTTCCGGCACCGGCACTCTGGCCCGTAACCCGGAGATCAAATGGCGGCTCAAAGCCGAAGACCCGCACGATCTTCAGTTGCGGCAGGTGGCTATCCTGAAATCCGCGTTGGCCCAGCTTGCGATTGGCGGACGGCTCGTCTATTCCACCTGTTCGCTGGAGCACGAGGAAAACGAAGCGGTGGTGGAAGCTGGCCTCGATGGCGCGGCGGAATTCAAGGTCGCCGATTGCAAGGGAGAGCTGGAGCAACTGCGGCAGTCCGGCGAAATGTGCTGGAAGGATGTCGCGTCGCTTCTTGCTGGACCCTATCTCAGAACAATTCCCGGCGTGCATCCTTGCGACGGCTTTTTCGCCGCGCTGATGGAACGGAGATGAGTCGGTGGAGGGACGGGCGTCTCGCCCATCCAGCCGGGCGGGGACGCCCGGCTCTCCACAAGCGCCGCTAGCGGACTTCGAAATTCACCGCGCTGCCCGCCACGATTTTCTGTCCCGGCGCCGGAGTCTGGGTCACGATCATGCTCGCCGCACTGGACTCGGAAACGGCAGACGGAGCAACCGGCGCGGTTTGCGGCTCGGAGGACGACGGCGGCGGCGGAAGCACGCTAACTTTGCCGACTTTGATACCCGCGTCCTGTAGCGCCAGCATCGCGCTGCCGAGCGGTTGTCCGGTGAGGTCTGGCATCACATAGGTTGCAGCATCGGGACCGTCGCTGACCAGCAGATTGATCTTTGGCGCAGACACGCCGCTGGCATTCGCCGGGGGGCTTTGCGATATCACCTGGTCCAGTTGCGTGTCCGGCAAATTGACATGCGCGACCGAACCGAGACTGAGCCCGCGGCGCTGTATGTTCAACTCCGCGACCCGCTCGCTGCCTCCCGTCACGTCGGGAATCGCTACCCGTTGCGGCCCCAGACTTTGCGCCACGCGGATCGACCAGCCTCGCCGCACAATCGTTCCCGGCGGCGGCATCTGGGTCATGATTTTTCCTTCGGGAATGTCGGCGCTGTAGAACTGCCGCTCGACCACCACTTGCAAGCCCGAGGCCGCGCCCGCGCGCTCGGCTTCAAACGGGCTCATGCCCACCAGCTTGGGGATGGTCACCTCGCGCCCGTGGATGGCGAGCTGCATGGCCATGAGCGCCGAGATCAGCGCCACCGTCATCAGGACCAGTGCCAAAAGCAGCATGCGAAAAAACTGTCGCATTGCCAGCGATTATAGCTTCCCGAAACGGCAAGCTCTAGGACGCGGTGTCATCGTGCTCCGGCAGCGCGCCGCTCTGCTCTTCCTACTCATTGCCCTGGATACGAAACCCTAGTTTTTTCCGCAGCCGGTTAAGGGTCTGTCTCTCAGGGCGCCTCGCGGAATTGAACGTCCAATTCTTTGAGGGTTCCGAGGAGCAGGGCGCGGTTCTTGCGCAGTTCTGCTTTCGTCTGTTCGGTTGGATTTTTGGGAACGGCTTGGGCGACCAGCACAACGCGGCCGTAAGGCCATGCGCTCGATGGAAGAGAGACCAATTCGGCCGGGATTTCTTCCGGCTTCAGAATGTGGACCTCGCGATTGGAAAGATCGACGAAGCCGATCCCATCCTCGCGAACCACCAAATACGGATTCTGCCAATTGGTCATATCGCTGACGCTCGGATACTTGGAGGGATCCGGTGGGGGAATGGATTCGAGGCCGGTCGGCTGCGGCGTTTCCGTTGTCGCCGGCTGCGGCGGTTTGGAGCAGGCCACCAGAGCCCCTAGCAGGATGAAGGTGATGATAGTTCGCACAGGATTTCGCATAACGTCTCGGACGACGTTTTGCACGAGGTTTTCTCCGTCCACCATTATCGCTGCAGGGCGTGCTTGCGGTGGAGTACCGTTTCGAGTGCGGCCTGCGTCTCTTTCGGCAGGTGGTAGGACTCAGCGTCGTTTGGGAACTGGTGCGAAACGACGTCGGCCTTGAAGGCCAGCACGGATTGCGTGATCAGCGCGGCGGCGTCTCCGTAGCGGCGAACGAATTTTGCCGGATGCCCGAACGTCAGGTTGACGAGGTCGTGGAAGACGAGCACCTGGCCATCGCAATCCGGGCCGGCGCCGATGCCGATGGTGGGGGTTTCGACCTCGGCGGTGATCATGGCCGCGACCTCGCGCGGAATGCCTTCGAGGTAGATGCAGGCTACACCGGCGTGGTCGAGCGCGACGGCATCGCGCATGAGTTGCTCGATGGCGTTCAGCGTCTTGCCCTGAACTTTATAGCCGCCCATCATGTTGACCGATTGCGGCGTGAGGCCGATGTGTCCGGCGACGGGAATCTCGGCGTCGATCACGCGGCGGATCACGTCCACGCGCTTCTCGCCGCCTTCCATCTTGACGGCTTCCGCGCCCCCTTCTTTCACGAAGCGGGCGGCGTTCTGAATCGCGTCTTTGGGGTCAACCTGATACGACCCGTAAGGCATGTCGGCAATGAGCAGCGCGTCTTTCACGCCGCGGCGCACGGCCTTGACGTGGTGCAGCATCTCGTCGACGGTGACCGAGAGCGTGTTCTCGTAGCCGAGCATGGTCATGGCGAGCGAGTCGCCGACGAGAGCAATGTCGATGCCAGCCTCGTCAACCAGGCGCGCGGTGGCGTAGTCGTAAGCGGTCAGGCAGGTGATGGGATCGTGGTGAAATTTCTTTTCGCGGAGAGTAGCAGTGGTGATCCTGCGGCGAGGTTCGCCGATGGGCGTGAGACTCACAATGTCCTCCAGTGCCCCTCCGCAAAATGGGCGGATAGAGCCTGTATGCGTCTTGGATGACGCTGAAGCTATTGTAGCTGCAAAAGCGGCATTCGTCGATAGAAAATGAACTTCGGGTATCCGAGATTGACCGCCAAAAGTCGGCGTGAGACACTCGACGCGGTAGCTTTATGACCCTTCCGGTAGCAGTTCCCCGAGTCATTGGAGCACTATTCCTCCTCCATCTTCTTGCGGTGTTTGCATCGGCGCAGCAGCAGCCTCCTGACCCGTTCAACGACGTTACAAAGGCTACTGGTACAATACGGACCTTCGACAGCCGTACCGGGGGAACAATGTTGCTGGTTACGGTGTACGCGGAGGGCGGCAAGGCTCACCTTGACCGGCAGTCGGTCGTGAAGGCCACGAACCAGACCGCTCACACCGTCAACTGGGCTACCACGGACGAGAAGTCGGAGGCCGTAATCGAGCTGCCTTTCGGCAAGTACGAAATCGAGGTAAGCGCTGTCGGATATTTGAACGAGCAAAGAGAACTCCAGGTCGTTGGCGCGTTCAGTACCCTTCCGATAGAGGTCACCCTGCGTCGTGATCCAGCCGCACCGGACCTGAACATAGCCGATGCTGCGATGTCTTCCAAGGCGCGCAAAGAAGCCAAGCATGGCGTTTCCGCTCTCAAGTCTGGGAATCTTAAGGACGCGAGAAAAAGATTGGATGCGGCTTATAAGCTGGCGCCGTCGAATGCGGACCTGAACTACCTGTTAGGCTACCTGTTCTATCAGCAAAAAGACTTCGCTCAGGCGCAGAGCTATCTGCGGACCGCTTCCAATCTGAATTCCCGTCACCTGCAGGCGTTGACGCTACTCGGTCGCGTGGAGCTCATCCAGGAGGAGTACCCCGTGGCGGCGGCGACGCTGGAAAGAGCGGTTGAAGCCGATTCCGACTACTGGTTCGCGCACAATTTGCTTGCCGATGCTTACCTCAAAGAAAAGAAGTATGAGGAGGCGCGGCAACAGGCGGAGTTGGCCATCGCAAAAGGGAAGGTTGGGGGCAACCCAGCGAATCTGGCCCTCGGGGAGGCCCTGGTGAATCTGGGGAAGGGGGAAGAAGGTGTCCGCGTACTCAAGGCTTTCGTGCAGGATGCACCAAAGAATCCTGCCGTTCCTCAAGTGCGCGACCTGATTGCGGCGCTCGAGGCGCGCCATGCCGGCCCTGTCCCTGATACTGGGAATAATGCTGGAGCCGCCGGGAAGAACGCGGCGTCTTTGCCCGGCGTAGACCCTCTGCTCGCATCCCCTGACCTTCCACTTTCTGTTAAGTCGTGGCAGCCCCCGGGAATCGATGAAGTCAAGCCGCAGGTCGCGGTTGGAGTCAGCTGTCCGTATGAAACCGTAATGGAGATGTCAGGCGAGCGCGTGAAGGAGTTTGTAAACGATGTCTCGCGTATCGCGGCAATCGAACACCTGCTGCACGAGCGGATGGATGAAATGGGGAACCCCGCCAGCAGGGAAACCCGAGACTACAACTATGTGACTTCTATCACTGAGGACCAGCCAGGGCTGCTTGCGGTGGAGGAAAACCGGTCTGAGCGCCTGACACGTGCTGACTATCCCGACGAGATCATGAGCGGCGGCTTTGGGGCGTTGGCTTTGGTATTTCACCCCAGCATGCGAGAAAACTTCGAGATGACGTGCGAAGGGCTGGGGAGCTGGCACGAGCAAGCGGCGTGGTTGGTTCATTTCAAGCAGCGCGAAGACCGGCCCGCCCGTGTCCACGATTACAGAGTGGGCGGCGACATCTATGCGTTGCGGTTGAAAGGCCGCGCTTGGATCACGGCGGACAAATTTCAGATCGTGCGGATCGAGTCAGAGCTAATAAATCCGATGCCCAAGATCCAGTTGCGTAGCGAGCAACAGGTCGTAGAGTACGGCCCCATCCGGTTTCGGGCAAAGAACGAGGAATTGTGGCTCCCCAAGAGTGCAGAAATCTATCTTGACTTTCGCAAGCGCCGCTACTTCCGCCGCCACAGCTTCGATCATTACATGCTGTTTTCAGTGGATTCGGTGGAAAAGCGAAACGAACCCAAAATGCCATCAATTGAGCCCACCGAAAAGCCGCTACCCAACTGATTGTTGGAGTCGAGCGTACGTCGCGCAGGCAGAGTTCTCTCCAACCGTACTGGACATAAGAATCTCAAAAGGGATCACACAACTGACAGTAAAAGGCAGCTAGAGTGTGGAGTAGTTCCAGTCCATTGCCAACAACCAAACGGCACCCTACGCGCTGGCCGCTTCCGTGCTCCCCAGCGGCAGAAAATACTGCGTGCCCTTGATTGGGGCTGAGACTTTTTTCAGCAGCTCCTGCAGGTCCTCGTTGCGGTCGACGAAGTCGATCTCGGAGGTGTTCACGATCAGCAGGTCGGACTGCGTGTAGTGAAAGAAAAAATGTTCGTAAGCCTTCACGACTTCCATCAGGTAATCCTCGCTGATAGCCTTCTCGCCGGCCACGTTCTTTTTTTTCAGCCGCTTCTTCAGCACTTCCGGCGTGGCCTGCAGATAGATGACGAGGTCAGGCGTCGGAAGTTGCTCGCGGAAATAATTGAAATAGCGATTGTAGGTATCGAGCTCCTGATCGTTGAGGTTGAGGCAGGCGAAGAGCTTATCTTTTTCAAAAATGTAATCGGAAACCACTGTCTTATTTGACCGCGGACCCAGATCGAGCGAGCGCAGCTGCTCGAAGCGGCGGACCAGGAATGCGAACTGTGCCTGGAAGGCTGCGCCCGGCTCGCCTTCGTAGAACGCTTTCAGAAATGGATTGTCTTCCGGTTCGATGACGCGCTGGGCGGCCAGGCGCTCTCCGAGAACCCGCGCCAGCGTGCTCTTCCCAACGCGTATGGGACCTTCAACCGCAATGTAACGGGGAAGCTCGAAAAGCTTGGCCATGGAATGTTGTGGGAACTGTTCAGCAGAATATATCGCTTCGCGTCCGGGCGCAATGTGGGAAAAGTTAACAGCGGAGTCGTTTCTTGTTGGTGGAGAGCCGGGCGTCCCCGCCCGGCCACCTCGCAGCCGGACGGGCGAGACGCCCGTCGCTCCACCAGCTAGAATCTCATCATGCTCCCTGCTCTGATTGGACTGACGGCCGCTGCTGCCGCTTCGGCGGCGGGGTACCAGTCCATGGCGCCGGAGGGGCAGTGGTACGGGCGGACGTTTGCTGGAGGGATCCGAGGGAGCAAGCAAATCGCCCTGACCTACGATGATGGGCCGAACGATCCCCACACGCTGAGGTTGCTCGATGTGCTGGCGAAGCACAGTGTGCGGGCGACGTTCTTCATGATCGGCCGCTACGTGCAGCAGCGGCCCGATATTGCGCGCGCGGTGGCACAGGCTGGACACGTCATCGGCAATCACACCTTCACGCATCCGCTGCTCATCTTCGAATCGGAAGCGCAGACGCGCATTCAGCTGGTCGACTGTCGTCAGGCTTTGCAGGACGCAATTGGAGAGCATTCGAGTTTGTTTCGTCCGCCGTTTGGGGGAAGACGGCCGGCGACGATCAGGATCGCGCGCTCGCTCGGGCTACAGACGGTGATGTGGAACGTGACCGGCTATGACTGGAATGCTCCCCCCGCCGCGGTGATCGAAAAGAAAGTCGTGCGCCAGATGCGCGGCGGCGACGTGATCCTGCTGCACGATGGCGGATATCGCGCCCTCGGTGCGGACCGCGCGCAGACGGTGATTGCGACGGAGAATCTGATCCGCCGTTACGCGGATGAGGGGTACGAGTTTGTGACGGTGGAGGAGATGCGGGCTGTCAGCCGTCAGCCGTCAGCAGCGGAATAGAGGTCTCGACTTCCGTCGATCCCATTTTGAATCGACTCTATTGAGGCGCTTACTGGATGGTGCGAATGGCTGATTACAGCATTGCGTACTTCCTAGTGGACTGTCACCTGGGAAGAACCAGATTCAACCCATGCGAGTGGAGAAGAACGCGCGCCGACGAGGAGCGAGCTTCTGCGTGCCATAGGCTTGTGCAGTCTCCGTTGAGAACCCGCACGCCGCAAGTTGGTTGCGGAGTGTTGCGGTGTCGAAAAGCCGTATTCGGTGAACTTCGCATCCACGCCTGTAGAACTGGCCAACCTGCCGGAATGTCTCGATATTCCTGACCAGCGTCCGCGAACCCTGGTCCTCCTCGGTCTCGGCCAATACGGCCCAATCCTCGCCTGAGTCCCAATACCGTCCCGCCAGCGAAGGACCGCCTAGTTCGATTACATCGAAGATGAGCATCCCGCCTGCTGGCACTACATCAGATGCCGCTTGAAAGAAACTCCCGATCAGAAGGTCGGCGTCTGCGCCCTCCGCGTGGTATGTTAGTGGCTCCCCCAACGCAACAATGGCCTCGCAAGCAGGGATCTGCGTCTCATAAACTGACCCGTGTATGAAGTGCGCTTTCGAGTTGGCGGTTCGCGCAATCGCCAGCAGCTCAGCGGAACTGTCGATTCCTGTGACTTCGAAACCAGCCTCGACGAGCGCTGCGCTTAATGGCCCCGCTCCACAGCCAACGTCCACAACCCTCCGGATCGGTACCGGAGCACACTTGAGCAACCGGATGATTTCCGGCGCGGCGCCTTGTGCAAGATTTCCGAAGGCCGCAGCCTGGATGTATGCCAAATCCTGCTTATAAAGCGGCTCCATAGAACTGACAGTCTATCGCGTTGACGACCGGGAGATGGACGGGGCTCAACCGTGTATGGCCGACCACTCCGAAACCAATGGTGAACGAGCGGAAGGATGACGTAACATCTCCATTCCGCCAACAGACCCTCTTCCTATGCCGCCGCCATCGCGAACGCCTGCTTCGCCGCCGCGATCGTCTGCTGCACGTCGAGCTCGGTGTGGGCGGCGCTCAAGAATGCCGCTTCGAACTGCGATGGCGGCAGGTAGATTCCGTTTTCCAGCATCGCCCGGAAGAAACGGCCGAAGGCTTCGGTGTCGCACTTGGCAGCGGATGTCCAGTCGGTGACTGGGCCCTTCGCGAAAAACCACGTAAACATCGAGCCGACGCGGTTGTGGCACAAGGTTACGCCGGCGTCTTTGGCTGCGGCGGCAACTCCCGCGACCACTTCTCCGGCGAGCTTGTCGAGCTTCTTATAAACGTCTTTGTGCTCGCGCAAGTAGCTTAACGTGGCATAACCGGCGGCCATCGCCAGAGGATTGCCGGAGAGCGTTCCGGCCTGGTACACGGGCCCGAGCGGTGCGATCAGATCCATGATTTCGTTGGGGCCGCCGTAAGCGCCCACGGGCAAACCTCCGCCGATAATTTTGCCCATGGTGGTGAAATCGGGCTGGATGGCGTAGAGTTCCTGCGCTCCGCCGTAGGCGAGGCGGAATCCGGTCATGACCTCGTCGAAAATCAGCAGTGCCTTGTCGCGTGCGGTAATGGCGCGTAGAGCTTCGAGGTATCCGCGCGCCGGAGGGACGCATCCCATGTTGCCCACGACCGGCTCCACGATGACGCAAGCAATCTGGTGCTTGAATTTCTCGAAAGCTTGCTCGATCGCTCCGGTGTCGTTGTAGGGGAGGGCGAGCGTGAACTGCGTGAATTCTTCGGGAACTCCCGCCGAGCCTGGAATGCCCAGCGTGGCAACGCCCGATCCGGCTTTTACAAGCAGAGCGTCGGCGTGACCGTGATAGCAGCCTTCAAACTTCACAATGTATTTGCGCTTCGTGTATGCGCGCGCCAGGCGGATGGCCGACATGGTCGCTTCCGTACCCGAACTGACGAAGCGGACTTTTTGCATGTGCGGAAAAGCGGAAATGACCAGCTCGGCGAGATCCGCTTCGGCGGGAGTGGACGCTCCGAAGCTGGTGCCGCTACGCGCCGCCGCGATCACCGCCTCGATGACGGTGGGCGCTGCGTGCCCGAGGATGAGCGGACCCCAGGAGCCGATGTAGTCCACATACTCGTTGCCGTCCGCATCCCAAAGGTGCGAACCCTGGCCGCGTACGATGTACAGGGGATCGCATCCCACGCTCCGGAACGCGCGCACCGGGGAGTTCACGCCTCCGGGAATCAACTGTTCGGCGCGTCTCTGCAGCTTGCGGGATTGTTCTGTCTTGCGGGCCATCATTCCTCCACAGCAGCGGCTAAGTCCGGGAGCTTCAGATACTCAGATCAATATAACAGCGGCGCCGCCGTGGTCCCGAGCGCAGCAATCACACAAACTTGTGATCCGGGCACTGAGTTCATGCCTAAAACGGCTGCCCATGCGCCTTGCGAGGCTGAATCGAATTCATCGGACTTTCACGAAACTGCAATATTCCTGCAATCTCCCGCGGCTATCTTGATCCCACTTGCCTTTCTAACCGGGAGGGTTTATCAGGACGGCCTTGGGGGGCTCCGGGCTGTCCTTTTTGATTTCTTGGGCTCTTCGGGACTACTCCCATCCGCGCCTCCTGCACCAAGCCGGGTGAGCCCATCTCGGCGAACCGGCGATCACTTCAAGTATGAGCGCACAATCTCAATCAGTTCGTCGGTCGCAAGCGCCTGCTCGGAACTCAGCTGCTTGGGGTTGACGACGTGAAAGCGGATGTGGCCTTCCAGCAATTCGGCCATTAACCCGTTCATAGCGCCGCGTGCCGCAGTAATTAATTGCAGCACGTCGGAGCAATCTTCGTCCGCTTCCAGGGCGCGCTCAATGGCGGCGATTTGACCTTTGATTCGTTTGATCCGGAGGATGAGCTTGGGTTTTTCTTCGACGGTGTGCATTTTTTCTTGACTGTAGTATACCCCCCTATGGTATACGAAATAAGGTGATCACGGAAGCAGCATTTGCTCCGTGAGGATGCAAACGAGGTATATGGGAAACCAGGTCGACGAGCTTCCGAGTTGGCGGCCCGCCGGATGGAAGCAGTAGACGTGAGACGATAGCGGCTTTACTCCTCCCCTATCGGTTCACATCTGCTTCTTCTACCCGCAAACAACTGAGATAAATTTGCCGTGGACTACGCGGCCCCAAAGCGGAAGCTGGGCCGCCGCACTCCCATTGTTCACCAAGAGAAAGTGGACACCTCCGCGCTTGGACACATGCCCATGACCACAAGCGTGAAGCTCTCGAGAACGTCGAAAGCGGGAACGTCGAAAGCGAGAACCAGGTTGAGAAATCTGCAGAAAGGAGGAAAAGAAAATGACCTGCATGATTGCAATCGCAGAAGCGATGGCGATGTCGACGACGCAGCTCACGGGCGCGATCCAATACCGTGTGATCCAACACGAAGATGCCGCTTCCCGGCAATTGGAAAGCAACGGCGAGCGGAAACCTTGTATGAGCTGGGTCGTGGTCACCGACAATGACGGCAAGCGGCAGCTCCGAATCCAATGGGAATCTAGGGATGGAGACCTGACGTTCAACCCGGACCGCAGCTGTAACGCTCTTTTAACCGATCAAGCGCATACTGATGAACTCTATATGCCAGCGTGATTGAAATCACAATCAGGAGTGACTGGGAGCGTTGCCGAGCGCGGCAGCCCGCCGCTAGTTTGATCCATGGTATTGAAATTGAAATTCATTTTCATTATGGACGCCTTCCTTATGAACTGGTGGGCGGACGGAGGTCGCGGCGCCGGGCTGTCTTTGGCTCTCTCCCTGGCGCTTGCCTTCGTGCTGGGCGCCGCCGCTCCCGCCACCTGGGCGCAGTCGCAAGACGCCTCGCCTTCCACCCAAACCGCCGCTTCCGCGTCCCCCAGCGCGGATGACCAGCCCAGCCCGCCCAGCGATGCCAATGCCGATCCGCAAGCGACGTTCCCGCATTTCAAGAACACGCGGTTCTGGCTCTCCGGGCAGGCGAACTTCATCTTCCAGACTCATCCCGACTTTCACGCCGACTACAGCGGGCCGCACAGCCTCAGTGCGGACTATGAGAAAGCCACTTCGCGAGTCATGACGCTCTACACCGGCGTGCGGCTCAACAATTCCAGCGAGCTTCTGGTGGACATCGAAGAAGCTGGCGGCGCGGCGCTCAGCGAGGGCTTTGGCCTGGCTGGAAATACGGATCTGGACATCGTGCGCAATCCGCTCTTGAGCAAAATGCCGTACCTGGGGCGCGGCATGATCCACAAAGTGTTCGCGTTGAGCAAGGACAAGGTCGAGAGCCAGCGCACTTTTCTGTCGCTGTTCGATGAGCTGCCGCGGCGCCGCCTGGAAATTCGCTTCGGCAAGTTCAGCTTGCCAGATTTCTGTGATCAGAATTCGGTAGGCTCCGACACGCATCTTCAATTCATCAACTGGTCGGTGGACAACAACGGAGCCTTTGACTATGCCGCCGATACGCGCGGCTATACCGTGGGCTTAGTGGCGGATTACGAGGACCGCAACTGGGGTTTCCGCTTCGCCGAAGCGCTCATGCCGAAGGTCGCGAACGGAATTGATCTGGTGTGGCGGCCGTGGCAAGTGCATGCGGAAAATTGGGAATACGAACTGCGCCATGGCGTCATACCAAAAAAATCCGGCGTCGTTCGCCTGCTGGGGTACACGAACTACGCGAATATGGGCATCTATCGTGATGCGGTTGCTCAGTTTATAAATCACACGTCCCCCAAGCCGGAGACGGTCCCGGACATCACGAACCATCCCTGGCACATCACGCGCAAATATGGCTTTGGCATCAACCTCGAACAGAATCTCACGCGGAACGTCACGGCGTATGCCCGCTGGGGGTGGGACAACGGAAAAACCGAGTCATTCGCCTACACCGAGATTGATTCGACGTTCAACCAGGGCGTGGGGTTCAATGGCGCACTATGGCATCGCAAACAAGACCGTGCCGGCATAGCCGTTGTGACGAACGGGATCAAGAAGGATCACCATGTATATCTGGCGGACGGCGGGCTTGGTTTCCTGCTGGGCGATGGCGGGTTGCGCTACGGTCGGGAGAACATTTTCGAATCGTATTACACGGCCCACGTTTGGCGCGGAATCTACATCGCTCCCGGAGTGCAGCACATCAACAATCCGGGCTACAACCGCGACCGCGGGCCGGTGGTAGTGCCGACCCTGCGGGCTCATGTGGAATTCTAGAACCAGTTCTCAGTTGTCAGTTCTCAGTTCTCAGTCAAATCCAAAACCCTTTACCCCAGGGGGCACAGACGGCCACAGAGAAGAACAAGCACGTTCTTGATTGCTCGAGTTTTTACTTAACTCAACCGTTGCGCATAATTCCGGCTTCTTGTTTTTGTACGGTATGCAGCGCCCAGGCCATGCGCGGGGTGTTGTGGGCAATTCCGAAGCGGCCCTGAGCATCCAGCAGAATGATTCCACCGTGGCCGTTGAGGCGCTGCTTCAGATAGTTCATCGCTTCCTGCGCGAC